>JAIKWH010000030.1 GCA_024684955.1 Pseudobutyrivibrio sp. | reverse complement strand
CTAAACCTTAAATATACTTGTAGTAGGGTGGGGCACACCCGAACTAGGCATTAGCCTTACGCTTGTGGAGACCGACGAGAAAACTGCTATCCTCGGATAGATGTGATAATAATCGTGGTCCTTGAAGCAAGAATCCCATTAGCTTTAGCTGATGGGAGTGTCAATTTAAATGAAGAAAATGATATCTAGATATAATAAAAAATTACTTCTTGTCTACAAATTCTAAAGGGCTTATGTTAAAATCTCTGTGGAAAAAAAGGAGGATATATTATGGGAAATGTAATCGTGGCACAATCTGGTGGCCCAACAGTTGCAATTAATGCCAGTTTGGCTGGTGTAATTGAAGGGGCTTTGGCTCACCATTATGATAGGATTTATGGCAGCATCAACGGCATTCAAGGCATAATAGAAGATAATATTTTGGATATCTCAGGCCTGCTTGATTCTAATCCTAATTTTCTTTCAGTTCTTAAAACAAGTCCCGCTATGTATCTTGGTTCTTGTAGATACAAGCTTCCTAATCTTGACTCAAATAATCAGGTTTATTCGACCCTATTTTCTCAGTTTGAAAAATATAATATTGATGCTTTTTTCTATATTGGCGGCAATGATTCTATGGACACAGTGGAAAAACTATCTGCCTATGCCAAAGAGATAAATAGCCCAATTAGGTTTGTAGGGGTGCCAAAGACCATAGACAATGACCTTTGCGTCACAGACCACACTCCTGGATTTGGGTCTGCAGCAAAATACATTGCTACAACCACCATGGAGGTTATTTATGACGCCAGAATTTACAAGGCAAAAAGCGTTACCATAATAGAGGTGATGGGTAGGGACGCAGGCTGGCTGACAGCAGCAACTGCTCTTGCGAGAAATGAGTATTGCCCAGGCCCAGACCTTATCTACCTGCCAGAGACTCCTTTTGACAAGGATGAATTTATTGATAGCCTAAAGGCTATTCTGGAGAATAAAAACAATGTGGTGGTGGCGGTGTCTGAGGGAATCAGAGATGCCAAGGGCCAGTATATATCTGCCACAAGTACAGCTGCAGATGGCTTTGGCCATGCCCAACTATCCGGCGCAGGCAAGACCTTGGAATATCTTGTAAAAGAGAGGCTAGGGGTAAAGGTCCGCTCAATAGAGGTAAATGTGCTCCAGCGAGCAGCAGCCCATCTGTCATCCCTGACAGATCTAGAGGAATCAGTTAACGTAGGCAAAAAGGCTGTAGAATTTGCTGCAGATGGCCAGACTGGAATCATGACTATTATGACTAGGATTAGCAATAGCCCATATGAGATAGAATACTCTTTTGCCAGGATTGGGGAGATTGCCAACGAGGCAAAGCCAGTGCCTAGACAGTGGATTAATGAAAAGGGAGATTGGGTAACAGAGGATATGATTTCATACCTGAGACCACTTATTATGGGAGAGCCTAAATTAAACTTTGACAATGGCCTGCCGGTATATGCTATGAGATAAATAAAGACTCGGACTAGTAAATGGTCCGAGTCTTTTAATTTAGATAATATTTAGAAGCAAGCGCTTGTAATCCCTGTCCTCCAACAGGTTTAAAACCCTGCGGGCGTGACCATATTGGGTGCGGCTAATGGAAATGACGCAAACATTTCTGGCCCCATTGTAGTTGCGGCGCTTGAAGAAGGGAACCCTGCGCCATGATTTGGAGAATGGCACCGCCTGCTCCAAAAGCAGGTCAGAGGTTCTATTGCTGACAATTCTATTGGTGGTCTCACAGAGGACCACATCTTTATTTACTTTCTTTGATAAGGTTGGTTTTTTAGTCATAATCATTTCAATGTAATATCCAAGGATTTGCCAAGGGCAGAAGCTATCTTTACCAAAAAATCCAGGGAGGGATTATATTTGCCACTCTCCAGTCTGGAGATATTGCTTTTTTTGGTGCCGGTCATCTGGGCCAAGGTCTCTTGGGTGATATTAAGCTCTTTGCGGGTGGTTTTAAGCTCCCGGGCCAGGTCCTGTCTAGTGACTGTGGCAGGGGGCGGGATAATACCAGTTGGATAGCGGGTTTTCATAGTCCCCTCTCCTTTCTAAAGTTATCATATATGATAACATAAGGCAATAGAATTCACAATATTTTAATCATTAATAAGCTGAGGCTAATGCTTAAAACATAGTCGGTCTTATGGTATAATTAAGCCTAGTTTAAAAGAGAAATGAGGTATTATATGTACGATTTAAAGGGAAAGACAATCACAGAGGTTAAAGAGTATGTTAATTCTCTCAGCAATGAGGAATTAGACAAGTTTATAGAGGAAGTGGATTTTGCAGATTACGACTTTGATTTAGATGCTATGGATCTTTTATCCAGCTCTAGACTCTATGATTATCTGCAGTATTCCCACAAGGGAAACGCCACTATTTCATTTGATTAATATTTTAGGAGGGGCTAATGGTTACTAAAAAGCAGAAATTTAGAACTGTAATTTTGATATTGGCTTTGGCCTTGGTTATTGTTGGGGCAGTCTTTGCAATTGCATATTTCAAAGGAGGAGTTACCTTCCCTTGGGATGTGGCAGCAGAAATACAGGAGAGTCAGGAAGAGACCCTAGAGGAGGAGCCTGAAAAGATAGTAGTGGAAGTGGTGGAGCCTGAAAAGGTGGAGCCAGAGGAAAAGGAACCAGAGAAAAAGGAGCCAGAGGAAAAGGGGTCGGTAGTAGAGGAGCCTGTAGTGGAGGAGCCTGTTTCTTTGACTGGGACTACATATCCATTCTATGGCAAGCTTTCTGTCAAAGGTGGCAGATTGGTAGATTCAAAGGGGGAGATGGCAAGGCTTGTTGGTGTTTCTTCTCACGGCCTTAGTTGGTTCCCAGACTATGTTTCCGAGGATTCTATCAGGTCTCTAAAAGAGGACTTTGGTCTGAACACTGTCAGACTGGCTATGTACACCAGCGATTACAATGGATACTGCGTTGGGGATGACAACAACAAAAAGCAGCTAAAGGCTCTTGTTGATGATGCAGTAGATGCAGCAGTTGACAATGACATGTATGTGATTATCGACTGGCATGTATTAAACGATAGGAATCCTAACCAGTATAAGGACCAGGCAATCCAGTTCTTTGGAGAGATGGTTAGAAAGTATCAGAATGTGGACAATGTAATCTATGAGATTTGCAACGAGCCAAACGGTGATACCAGTTGGGATGACATAAAAGATTACGCAGAGGAGATTATCCCTGTTATTAGAAATGTTAATAGTGATGCCATTATTTTGGTGGGTACACCAGAGTGGTCATCTGACTTGGATTCAGTTATGGATTCACCACTTAGATATGACAACATTATGTATACATACCATTTTTATGCCGGCAGTCATGGGGACAGACGAAGAGACGAATTGGCTGACGCAGTAAATGAGGGCCTGCCTGTATTTATTTCAGAGTGCGGCTTTGTAAATGCCGACGGCAATGGTGGCGTAGACAAGGATTCTGCTGACAAGTGGCTTAGTATGGCACGTGACATGGAACTGCCAATTGTTGTGTGGAATCTTTCCAACAAAAATGAGGGCTCTGCCCTTATCAAGTCCGATTGTAGCAAGACTAGCGACTGGACTATTGATGACCTGTCAAATCAGGGCAAATTCCTGATTGAATGGATTCAGGCATCAAAAACAGAATAGGAGACAAAAGCAAAATGACTACTAACGAGAAGATTGCAAAATTAAGAGATTTAATGAATGAAAGAGGGATTGATTTATACCTGGTCCCTACCGACGATTTCCACTCATCAGAGTATGTTGGAGAACATTTCAAGGAGAGGAGTTTTATCACTGGATTTACCGGCTCGGCAGGTACTGCAGTAATCACAAAGACTGAGGCTCACCTTTGGGCAGACGGCAGATATTTCGTACAGGCCGCTCGCCAGATTGCAGATTCTGAGGTTATCCTGGAGAGAATGGGAGAGCCAAATGTTCCTGAGGTTACAGAATTTATAGAAAAAAATTTCCCAGAAGGGGGTTGCCTTGGATTTGACGGCAGATGTGTTTCTGCAAACAATGCCACCAAATATCTGGAGATTGCCCAGGATAAGCAAGGAGATTTATACACGACAGAAGACCTGATTGATATGATTTGGGAGGACAGACCTGAATTGCCAAAGGCAACTACCTGGGTTTTAGAGGACCAGT
Source organism: Pseudobutyrivibrio sp. (assembly GCA_024684955.1). Taxonomy (GTDB): domain Bacteria; phylum Bacillota; class Clostridia; order Lachnospirales; family Lachnospiraceae; genus Pseudobutyrivibrio. Next base: position 39,415 of record JAIKWH010000030.1, on the reverse strand, counting down.
ATTCTGGTGAGACAATGCAGTCAAAGATTTACCGAATCCGCCAGGCTATGAAAAAGAAAAAGTGTCACGCCCATCTTGTGACCAGCCTCTATGACATCGCTTACATTCTCAATGTAAGGGGAGATGATATCGAGAATGTACCAGTTTTCTTGTCATTCCTCCTCATTACAGATGACAGCATTATTATTTTCACAAACACTGAGAATTGGCCAGCAGAGGTTTTGGCATACCTGAATGACAACGGGGTTAAACTCTACCCATATGATATGGTTTACCACTACCTCAAGAGTGTGGACCTGGCTGACAAGACAATCCTTATTGACCAGGATATTGTTAATTATAACCTTGTCAAATCTCTGCCAGGCTCAGCAAAGATTGTTGATGGCAAAAACCCATCAGAGTTGATGAGGGCCATAAAAAATGAGACAGAGATGAAAAACACTAGACTGGCTCATATCAAGGACGGTGTAGCCTGCACAAAGGCGATTAAATACGTCAAGGAAAATGTTGGCAAAGTGCCAATGACAGAGATTACAGCCTCTGATTATTTTGAGGCTAGAAGAAGAGAGCAGGAAAATTTTGTAGACCTGTCCTTTGACACAATCTCAGCCTACGGACCAAACGCTGCCATGATGCATTACAGCGCAAAGCCAGGCTCAGAGGCTACATTGGAGCCAAAGGGATTCCTGCTCGTTGATTCAGGTGCCCACTACCTGGAGGGTACTACAGATATCACAAGGACTATAGCCCTGGGCCAGTTGACTGACCAGATGAAGGAATACTATACAGTAGTTTTGAGATGCCATCTTAGATTGATGGCGGCCAATTTCCCAAAGGGAGTGACCGGCGCCAACCTGGATGTGCTTTCAAGAGGACCTGTTTGGGATATGGGTCTCGACTATAGATGCGGCACAGGTCACGGCGTAGGACACATTCTCAATGTCCACGAGGGACCAAACAATTTCCGCTGGAGAGTTCCAAAGGGCACCAATGCAGCAGAACTTGTGCCAGGTATGATCACCACAGATGAGCCAGGACTTTACATTGAGGATGGTTTTGGAATTCGCATCGAAAACGAGTTGCTTTGCGTGGCAGGAGAGACCACAGAGTACGGAGACTTCCGCCACTTTGAGACCATCACATACTGCCCAATCGATTTGGATCCAGTTATTCCAGAGATGCTTACAGAGGCAGAAAAACGCACCCTCAATGAATACCATGCCATGGTCCGCAAGACTTTAAAGCCATACTTATCAGATGAGGAATATGCTTGGCTTGTAAAAGAAACTAGAGATATATAAATATTCTCTTTAATGGGATACAGCAACTAATTAGGAGTCTTAATGAGTAAATTACTTTTAATTGATGGACATAGTATATTAAACAGAGCCTTTTACGGGCTTCCAGATTTAACTAATAGCGCCGGCCAACACACCGGCGCAGTTTTTGGTTTCATAAACATGATGCTAAAGTTCATCCAGGATGAGCAACCGGATAATTTGGTGGTGGCCTTTGACGTCCATGCCCCTACATTCCGTCACAAGATGTTTGATATGTATAAGGGCACCCGCAAGCCAATGGCCCCAGAGTTAAAGGAGCAGGTTCCTCGCATTCAGGAACTTTTGACTGCCATGGGCATTACCATTATCAAGTTGGAAGGATGGGAGGCAGATGATATTCTGGGCACCCTATCTGTTATGGGTCAGGAAAGGGGATATGATGTCACTATAGTTTCTGGAGACAGGGACTTGCTGCAACTTGCCACAGACAAGGTTAAAATTTCTATTCCAAAGACTAAGAAAACTGGAACAGAGATTGAGAATTATTATGCAGCAGATGTAATGGAAACATACGGTGTTACACCACATCAGTTTATTGATGTAAAAGCCCTCCAGGGAGATACTGCAGACAATATCCCAGGTGTGGAGGGAATTGGTGAAAAGACAGCCCAGTCCCTTATTGCCCAGTATGGTTCTATAGAGGAATGCCATGCCCATGTGGAGGAATTAAAACCACCTAGGGCAGCCAAGAATCTGGCAGCCCAGTGGGATACAGCAGTCCTTTCAAAAGAACTGGCCACCATTAATGTCCAGGCTCCTATTGAATGGGATACAGAAAAGACAAGGCTTAAAGACCTCTTTACAGAGGAGGCCTATGTCCTTTGCAAACAATACGAATTAAAGAAACTCCTGCCTAGATTTGAAAGTACCGACAAGGCAGCAGTTTCAGACAACAGTGCAGACTCTTTCACGAGAATTGATTCTCTGGAGGGAGCCACAGGATTATTTGAAAAGTTGGCTCTGTCAAAGGATAGTGTGGGAGTCAGTATTATGGCAGGACCTGATGGCACGATCAAAGGTATTGCCCTTTCTAATAAAGAAAAGACCTCCTATCTAGACTGCAGGAATGAGCTGGATGGCCTGGATATGGCCCAGAAACTCATGGGGCTTTCGGCAAATGGAGTCAGACTCTGTTTCTGGAATCTAAAAGATTCTATGCATGTCATATTTAATTTATCTGAAAGAGAAAAGCAGGAGGAGATTAAATCCCTTGGTGGAAAGGCCACTCTGTTTTCAAATGCAGAGGATGTGTCTATAGCAGCATATTTGCTTAATCCCCTCAAAAAAGAATACACAGCAGATGATGTGGCTAATGAGGCTTTGCATATAATCATTCCGGCCCAGGCTGACTTGTTTGGAAAGAAAAAACTCTTGGCAGCCCTGGAGGATGACAGCATGATAGATGCTGTCACAACCTACGCTTGCTACAATGCTTTCGTGGCAGTTGCTGCCTGCGACAAACTATTAGAAGAGGTCGAGGCCCAGGGCATGCTTTCTATATACAAGGATATAGAAATGCCCCTGGTCTACACCCTTTTTGATATGGAAATCCAGGGAATCTATCTGGACGCTGATGCTCTGGCTGCCTATGGCCAAAAACTGGAGAAAAGGATTGGTCAGTTAGAAAAGACAATCTATGAGGAGGCTGGCGAGGAGTTTAATATTAATTCTCCAAAACAACTGGGAGTTATTCTCTTTGAAAAGATGGGAATAAAGGGTGGAAAGAAGACTAAAACAGGCTATTCTACAGCCGCTGATGTGCTGGAAGAACTTTCTGCCACAAATCCAATCATATATGATATATTAGAATACAGGCAACTTGCAAAGTTGAAGTCAACCTATGCAGATGGGCTGGTTACCTGCCTGGGCAGTGATGGTAGGATACATTCTACTTTCATGCAGACTGTTACTGCCACAGGACGTATTAGTTCCACAGAGCCTAATCTCCAAAACATCCCAATCAGGATGGAGTTGGGCAGGGAAATTCGCAAGGTCTTTCTCCCAAAGGAAGGATGCGTATTCCTTGATTCAGATTATTCTCAGATAGAACTTAGGGTGCTGGCATCTATGTCAAAAGATGATAATCTGATACAGGCATTTAGAAATGGACAGGATATTCACAGGTCCACAGCCTCACTGGTATTTTCCACCCCATTTGAGGAGGTTACAGACTTGCTGAGACGCAGGGCAAAGGCTGTCAACTTTGGCATTGTTTATGGCATTAGCGCCTTTGGACTGGCAAAAGATATTGGAGTTAGCCGAGGCGAGGCTCAGGAATATATAGATAATTATTTTGTAGCGTACCCAAAGATGCATGAATTCTTGGAGGGATTAAAGTCAGGTGGCAAGGAATTAGGCTATGTCACTACCCTTTATGGCAGACGCCGTCCTATACCAGAACTTGCTTCATCAGCATTTATGACTCGTCAGTTTGGCGAGAGAGTTGCAATGAATTCACCGATTCAGGGTACCGCGGCTGATATTATCAAAATTGCAATGGTCCGCGTCCATGATAGGCTGTTGGCGGAGGGCTTAAAGTCAAAACTCCTTCTCCAGGTCCACGATGAGCTCCTTGTTGAGGCATACAAGGATGAGCAGGATAGGGTTGAGAAACTCATTAGAGAAGAGATGGAAAACGCTGCAAGTCTTTCAGTCAAATTGGAGGTAGACCTTAATGCAGGTATGACCTGGGCAGATGCACACTAATTAGTTGCCATGGGAGGTCTGGCATATGAGAGCCAGATGGGAGAAAATATTTAACGGAGGATAAAAAGTTATGAGATTTCCAAGAGCGGAAATAAAAAGAAATGCCCGTAATGCTTTTACTAGCAATTACTGGCCAACAGTAGGAAATGTATTTTTAGCAAGATTAATTATCGGGGCAATTTTTGCAGTTGCAATAATACCTGCATACATTGGATTTGTGGTACAGATTATTGCAGACCCTTATTATTACTATTATTATGATGAATCCGGCATGGCAGGCTCATTCCTGCTTTGGGTAACTATTGCCCTTTTGATAGGAGCGCTTTTTGCCAATATTTTTGATGTAGGTCTCAAGCGTTTTTCTTACCTTGCATACCGGGGAGACAGACCTACAACTGGTGAGATTTTTGCAGGATTTAAAAAGGGTAGATTTAAGAGAACTTTCCTTGGAATGTTGCTTGTACTTGTTTACATTTTCCTTTGGTCTCTTCTTTTCTACATTCCTGGTATTATAAAGGCTTATCAGTATTCAATGGTTCCTTATCTTCTTATTGATAGACCTGATCTATCAATCAAGGAGTGTTTTAAGATGTCTAAGCACATGACAGATGGACACAAGGGCGATCTTTTTGTTATGGATCTTTCTTTTATTGGTTGGTTCCTTCTTTATGGATTGTGCTCACTTGTAGGAATTTTCTACGTAAATCCTTACTATAATTTTGCTTCAGCAGGAGCATATGATTTCATCAAGCGTGAGAGAATGCAGCAGATCAATGAGTACCTTGGCTTTGTACAGACTTCAAATGATGAAATTTTTGAAGAGGAAGTAAAGGCAAACTCATACACAGGACCAGAGTTCTACGGCCAGACTTTTGGCGAGGCAGCACCAGTACAGACTGAGGCACCAGTACAGACTGAGGCACCAGCACAGACTGAGGCAGCACCAGTACAGACTGAGGCAGCACCAGTGCAGACTGAGGCACCAGTACAGGAGGCAGAGCCTGTAGCAGAGCAGAAAAGTACAGATGACAATAGTGGGTTGTTTGACGAAGACTAATTTATGAAATTTATAGGAATTACAGGGGGCATCGGGGCTGGCAAAAGCACGGTGCTCTCTTTGTTAAAAGAAAACTTTAATTGCAAGGTAGTGCTGGCAGACCAGCTGGCGGCACTGCTTATGACACCGGGCCATGATTGTTATGATAGGGTGATTGCCCTGCCATGGCCAGGCAATATTCTCTGCCCTGATGGGTCGATTGACAAAAAAAAGATGGCATCATATATGTTTGCCGATTCAAAACTCAGGGAGAGGGTGAATTCCATTGTCCATCCGGCAGTGGAAAAAGAAGTACTAAATGAGGTAGAAGAGGAAAGAAAAAAGCACAAGATAGAGTATTTTTTCTTTGAAGCTGCATTGCTCATAGAATGTGGTTATGGTAAACTTGTGGATGAGATGTGGTACATTTATGCCAGTGAGGATGTTAGGAGAAAACGCCTTAAAATATCCCGTGGTTACAGTGATGAACACATTGATTCTGTATTTCTTGCCCAGCGCTCTGAGGAGAGTTTTAGGGCAAATTGCAGTCAGATAATTGATAATAATGGAGACGAGGATGAGACTTTGGCTCAGCTTCGCCGCCTCTTAAATCATATAGACTAATTTTTTCTAGGAGATTAATTCATGGAAAAGGATATTGTATTTGGCCTTGATATCGGTACCAGAAATGTCATTGGAACAGTGGGATATCTGGATGGGAAAGAGTTTCATGTTGTGGCTCAATGTCTCAAGGAGCATGATACCAGAGCCATGCTGGATGGTCAGATTCATGATATAGGCAGAGTAGGTGCTACCTGCGAGGATGTAAAGGTTGAGTTGGAACAGATGACAGGCCTTACTCTCACTGAGGTTTGTATCGCTGCCGCTGGTCGTGTTCTTCGCACAGTTACCACCCATGTTGAATTGGAATATCCTGAGGAGACTGTTGTCACAGGTGAGGACCTTCATACTCTTGATATGATGGGAATTGACCAGGCCGGTACAGAATTAAAGGCAGAGGGGGACAATAAATACAAGTTCTTCTGCGTTGGTTATTCCACCATGAAATACTATCTCAATGGAGATGTTTTCACCAGCCTGGAGGACCACAAGGCTGATTACATAGGGGAGGACATTATTGTTACCTTCCTGCCAGAGGATGTTGTTGATGGACTTTATGCTGCAGTAGGAAAGGCTGGTCTTTCAGTTGCAAATCTTACCTTGGAGCCTATTGCCGCCATCAATGTTGCAATTCCTCAAAATTTTAGAATGCTTAATATTGCCCTGGTGGATGTAGGTGCCGGCACATCAGATATCTGTGTCACAAAGGATGGCAGTATCTGTGCCTATGGCATGATTCCTATGGCCGGGGACGAATTGACAGAGGTCATAGTCCAGGAATATTTGGTTGACTTTGCTACAGCGGAATCTATCAAGAGAGAGTCTACTCTTGGTGGCCCTATTTCATATACAGACATTATGGGCATTGACCACACCATAGATTCTGAGGATGTGTACAAGCTTACAGAGCCTGTTATGAAAAAGATTGTAAGCGCTGTATCTGACAAAATTAAAGAATTAAATGGTGGCAAGGCCGTATCAGCAGCCTTTGTTGTTGGTGGCGGCGGCAAGATTCACGGATTCACTGATGAATTGGCGGAGAATCTTGGTATCATCAAAGAGCGTGTTGCCCTCAGGGGTGAGGAAGTTCTCAAAGAGATCGTCTTTGAGCAGGAGGACGTGGTCAAGGATTCTCTCCTCGTTACACCTATTGGTATATGCCTCAATTACTACGAGACCAAGAATAACTTTATCATGGTTCACTTTAATGGTGAGATGATGAAATTATATGATAATGGACAGCTTACTATTGTGGACGCTGCTATGCAGGCAGGATTCTCCGCTGACCAGTTATTCCCAAGGAGAGGTCACGAGATCAATTTCACAGTCAATGGTGTTGCCCGCATGATTAGAGGAACAGAGGGAGAATCTGCTGTTGTCACAATGAATGGCAAGCAGGTTGGAATCAATGCTCCCCTAGAATTTAATGCTGACATTCAGCTGACCCCATCTACAGTGGGTGAGGGCGGCAATGGCACAATTGCTGATTTGGCTGAGTTTACGACAGATTATTTGTACTTTAATGTGTGCGGACATCGTGTAAAATGTCCTAAGTTTGTAGAGGTAAATGGTTCTATGGAGCCACCTACCTACTCAGTTAAAAATGGTGATGTAATCGAGACTAGGGCCTACTATACAGTTGGCCAGTTGGCTGAGTTTATGGATGTTACCATTGATGACAGATATGAGATTCTCGTCAATAACAGGACAGCAAGTCTTGATACCTTGGTATATGAAAACTTTGTTGTGGCTTGGACAACAACCACTCCTACTGCATACGCTGGCTCATTTATTGTGGATGACAGCGAGGGCATGCCAGAGGATTACGTGCCAGGCGAGGTGGCAGAGGGAGAGGAGCCTGCTTTAAACAGTGAGCCAGACCCAGCTCTTGCTGCTGATGTTCACACCAAAATCAAGGTGGAGAGTGTGGATGTGCCTGTAAAAATTAATGGCGAGGACAAGATACTTTCAGGCAAAAAGGATTACATTTTTGTAGACATCTTTAATGTAATCGATTTTGATACAAAAGCAGGTGGCGGCAGAATGGTAGTCACCAGAAAAAATGGCCAGCAATGCGGATACGCAGATCCAGTAAATCCTGGTGATGAATTGGAAGTTTGCTGGGAGGATTAATAGTTTTAATGGATTTTTTTAGTATTGCAAGCGGAAGCAGCGGCAATTGCATTTGCGTAGGAGATGACAGCACTCATGTCATGATTGATGCAGGTATCTCCGGCAAGCGCATTGAGGCCGGAATGAATAAATATAATTATACGACTGCCGATATGGCAGGACTTCTTATAACCCACGAGCATTCAGACCACGTGTCTGGCTTGGGGGTTATTTCTCGTAAATATCACATACCTATCTATGCTACAGCGGCTACAATCAGGGCAATCCGTAGCCAAAAGTCTTTGGGTAATATTGATGACACTTTGTTTCACGTCATTTACCCAGACCAGGATTTTACTCTTGGTTCTCTTACAATTCACCCTTTCCACATTAGCCATGATGCGGCAGACCCTGTTGCCTACCGTATAGAAAATATTAGGTCAAAGGTTGCGGTCTGCACTGACTTAGGGTATTATGACGACTATATTATTGACAATTTAACAGGCCTTGACGCTATGCTCTTAGAGGCCAACCATGATATACATATGCTGGAGGTAGGCTCCTACCCATACCAGTTAAAACAGCGCATTCTCTCTGACCACGGCCACTTGAGCAATGAGGCCTCCGGTCAGCTTTTGTGCAAAGTCTTAAATGACAATATTAAACATATTTTTTTGGGTCACTTGAGCCACGAAAACAATTATCCAGACCTGGCCTACGAGACAGTTAATCTGGAGATAAACATGGATGGATCTATTCCTTACAAGGGAAAGGATTTTGACATTACAGTGGCATCACGCACCGACGTTTCACAGCGGGTTATTATTTAACATAGAGAGTCATAAAGGAGAACATACTATGAAAGACAAAGTAATTATCACTGTAGTCGGCAAAGACACCGTAGGTATCATTGCCCGTATCTGTACCTATCTTGCAGATAGCAAGGTAAACGTGCTAGATATTTCTCAAACTATCGTCCAGGACTTTTTTAACATGATGATGGTTGTTGATATTACAGGAGCAAACAAGGCTTTTGGGGACCTACAAAGAGACTTGGTAAAACTTGGTGAAGAAATCGGAGTTGAGGTAAAGGCTCAAAAAGAAGAGATCTTTGAAAAGATGCACAGACTGTAGGAGTATATCATGGTAAACATTAAAGAAGTCATTGAAACAAACAAGATGGTGGAGGAGCAAACCCTTGATGTCCGTACCATCACTATCGGCATTAGCCTTTTAGAATGCATAGATTCAGATTTAGACCAGCTTAATAAAAAGGTTTATAAGAGGATTACCACTGTGGCAAAGGACTTGGACAAGGTGGCCAAGGAGATTGAGCGGGATTATGGTATTCCTATTGTAAACAGACGTATTTCAGTTACTCCAATTGCTTTGATAGGTGGCAGTGCCTGCAAAACTCCGGAGGACTTTGTGACTTTGGCTCACACAATGGATGCAGCAGCAGAGGCTGTTGGCGCCAATCTTATAGGTGGTTATTCTGCCCTGGTGTCAAAGGGTATGACCACAGCTGACGAATTGCTTATCAAATCAATTCCTCAGGCTCTTTCATCTACAAACAGAGTATGTTCCTCTGTTAATTTAGCTTCCACAAAAACAGGTATTAATATGGATGCTGTCAAACTGATGGGAGAAATTCTCCTGGAGGTGGCAGAGGTTTCAAAGGATAGAGATTCTGTAGACTGCATGAAATTGGTTGTATTTTGCAATGCTCCTGATGACAACCCATTTATGGCTGGTGCCTTCCATGGTGTCACAGAGGCAGACGCAATAATCAATGTAGGTGTATCAGGACCAGGTGTTGTAAAAAAGGCCTTGGAGCAGGTCAGGGGAGAGAATTTTGAGGTTCTCTGCGAGACTATTAAAAAGACTGCATTTAAGGTTACCCGCGTGGGCCAGTTGGTTGCCCAGGAGGCTAGCAAGCGCCTTGGTATTCCTTTTGGAATCATAGATTTGTCCCTGGCACCGACTCCAGCCATTGGAGACTCTGTAGCAGATATCCTGTGCGAAATCGGATTAGAATATGCCGGTGCCCCAGGCACAACAGCAGCCCTTGCCATGCTCAATGATCAGGTTAAAAAGGGTGGCGTTATGGCTAGTTCATATGTTGGTGGACTTTCAGGTGCCTTTATTCCTGTATCAGAGGATCAGGGCATGATAAATTCTGTTGAGGCAGGGGCAATCAGCCTGGAAAAACTGGAGGCAATGACCTGCGTTTGCTCGGTAGGACTGGATATGATTGCTATTCCTGGGGACACACCAGCCACCACTATCTCAGGTATGGTTGCAGACGAGATGGCTCTTGGTATGGTAAACCAAAAGACCACAGCAGCCCGCCTTATTCCTGTTATAGGAAAGGGAGTAGGCGAAAAGGTAGAGTTTGGTGGACTCTTTGGATACGCACCAATCATGCCAGTTAACAAATATTCATGTGCTGACTTTATTAATAGGGGCGGACGCATCCCAGCGCCAATTCATTCATTTAAAAACTAAGAAAATGAAAAAAAATATACTTTTACTTTGTCTTACAATTTCATTAACCCTGTCCGGTTGCGGGTCAAAGGCCCAAAAGGAAGCCATGTCTGCCGATCTGGCAGCCTATGGGGCATTTTTGGAGGCCCTTGAGCAAGTGGACGATGGAGGCGTGGCTGTCTACGCCATGGGAGTGGATGCAGCCATGCAGGAATTCACCTGCACCACTGAGGAGGGCAAGGCCCTCAGGGAAGATTATCAAAAGATGTCTGACGCCCTAAATGAACTTTCTGCAGGACTCCAGGCAGCAAATGCAGCGGAGGACAATGGGCAATTAATAGCATCCTTTGATTTAAAGATTACCGAGATCAAAGCCCAGGCCGACACCGACGAAAAAGCTCTGATGGAAAGAGCCAAGGATTTAGACCTTTTAGAAGAATATAAGGCAGCGGTAGGAATTACAGAGTAAAAAAAACACCCACTTGTTGGGTGTTTTTTATTTTGCGGGGTAGCCAATAGTAGAAGCTGCCTGTTTTTCCACTGAAAAACCCCAATCTGTGATAAAATTAGAAAAAAAGGAAAGAACTATGGCAGAACTTAGACAAGATCTTTTAGAGAAATATAATAGTCTTTTGGATTATTTTAAGGATTTAAAAAATGTGGCGGTGGCCTACTCCTCAGGAGTTGATTCTACATTTTTGGTATATGCTATGCATGAGGCCCTGGGGGATGAGGGCATGGCCGTCACAGTGTCTGCTGGTATGGTGCCAGGCCGGGAGATTGAAGAGGCTAAAAAATATTGCAAGGGCCTAGGGGTAAGGCACAAGATTATAGAGGTTGATGAGGGGGCTATTTCACATTTTGCGGAGAATCCTACTGACAGGTGCTATCACTGCAAAAAGGCCCTCTTTACAGAGATAATAAAGCAGGCAAAGGAAAATGGTATTTTTAATGTGGCAGAGGGGTCTAATCTGGATGATTTGGGAGATTACAGGCCTGGCCTAAAGGCCATCTCTGAGCTGGAGGTTAAAAGCCCCCTTAGAGAATTGGGATTTACAAAGCAGGATATTAGAGACATTTCTGCCTATCTTGGGCTGTCCACTGCAGCAAAGCCATCCTTTGCCTGCCTGGCCAGCAGAATTCCCTATGGGGAGGAGATTACAAGAGAAAAACTGCTCATGGTGGACAAGGCGGAGGTCATGCTTTTGGATAAAGGCTTTAAGCAATTTAGGGTAAGAGCCCATGGCAATGTGGCCCGTATAGAACTTTTGCCAGAGGATTTTGCCAGGATGATGGACCAGGCCCTCAGGGACGAGATTTATAATAAGTTTATAGAATTTGGCTTTAGCTATGTGGCCATGGACCTAAAGGGATATAGGACTGGCAGTTTGAATGAGACTATAGGAGATATAAAATGAGATATCCAGAATTTTTAAAAGACAAGGGGACAATTGGTTTGGTTGCCCCATCCTTTGGTTGTGCTTTTGAACCATACAAGTCATGCATGGATGGAGCCATTAATAGGTTTAAAGGAATGGGCTATACCATTATTGAGGGACCCAACTGCAGAAAAAGTGATGGCATAGGAATTTCTTCCAGCCCAGCAAATTGCGGCAGGGAACTGACAGATTATTACTGCTTAGATGACAATGATATGCTCATTGCCTGCGGCGGTGGAGAACTCATGTGTGAGACCCTGGATTATGTGGATTTTGAAAGGGTAAAAGCAGCAAAACCAAAGTGGTTTATGGGTTACTCTGACAATACCAATTTCACCTTTTTGCTCAATACAATTTGCGATGTGGCATCTATTTACGGCCCTAGCATTGGAGCCTTTGGCCAGGATGATTTGCACCCATGCCTCACTGATACAATAGATGTTTTTACAGGCAGGACAAATCAGGTCAGGGGTTACGATTCTTTTGAACTGGAGTCTTTAAAGGATGAGGACCATCCTACAGTTTCATATAATCTTACAGAAAAAAAGATGCTTAGACGTTTTTATGGGGCTCAGGAAAAGGAGAGCCTGCCAGAATTTGAGGGAATTCTCACCGGTGGATGTCTGGATTGCCTGGCAAATCTAGTGGGAACAAAGTATGACCAGGTGGGAGAATTTAATGAGCGATACAAAAGCCAAGGAATTATTTGGTTTTTGGAGGCCTGCGACCTAAACCTCATGTCTATTCGACGGGCCCTATGGAATCTGGACAGGGCAGGCTGGTTTAAATATACCAGGGGCTTTGTGATTGGCAGACCGCTAGCCTCTTGGAAGCAGGAGATGATGGGGCTGGACCAATATAATGCGGTCACGGGGATTTTGGGCAAATATAATGTACCAATTGTCATGGATGCAGACATAGGTCACTTGCCACCTGCAATGCCTATTATATCTGGAGCCCATACCATAGTATCTAGCTCAGACAACAATATCAGTCTTGAATACATATTGGATTAGGTTCTTTTTCTTGAACTAATAATGAAATCGCCCTCTACAATGTTTACGGATTCTGGAATTGATGATAGAATGAGAAACGATTTTAAATTTTTTTGAGTTAAGAGTTTTATATTAAATATAAGGAGTTTTAAATGCGTAAAACAAAGATTATTTGTACTATTGGACCAGCCAGCATGAATGAGGAAACTTTGACAGCAATGGCAAAGGCTGGAATGAATGTGGCAAGAATGAACTTCTCTCATGGTGACCATGAGGAGCAGGGCATGAAAATGGATTTGGTAAAGAAGGTTAGAAAGAAACTTAACCTACCTATAGCCATCATGCTTGACACAAAAGGCCCTGAGTATAGAATTGGCACATTTAAAGATGGCTCTGTTACAGTAAAAGAGGGTGACACATTTACATTCACAGTTGATGATCTAGAAGGTGATGAGACTAGAGTTTCTGTTAGCCATAAGAGATTGCATGAGGACCTTTCTGTAGGTGATACACTTTCTGTATGCAATGGTATTGTTTTCTTTGAGGTTACAGATATCAAAGGCCACGATGTCATCACCAAGTGTACAGCCGGCGGCACTATGTCCAACAAGAAATCTATGAGCTTCCCTAACAAGGTTATGTCTGGCCCATACCTTTCAGAACAGGACAAAAAGGACATTCTTTTCGGTATTCAAAATGACATTGATTATATAGCAGCATCCTTTGTTTCTACCAGGGCAGATATGGAAGAACTTAAAAATTTCCTCCATGAAAACGGCGGAGACAATATTGATATTATTGCAAAGATTGAGAATCAACCAGGTGTTGATAATGTGGATGAGATTTGCCAGTTGGCTGACGGTATCATGGTAGCCCGTGGTGACCTGGGTGTGGAGATCCCATTTGTACAGTTGCCAGCAATCCAAAAGGCCCTTATTTCCAAGTGCCGTCTCCTGGGCAAGAGAGTTATCACTGCAACAGAGATGCTGGAGTCTATGATTTCTAACCCACGTCCTACAAGAGCAGAAATCTCAGACGTGGCAAACGCTGTTTATGATGGCACATCAGCAATTATGCTTTCTGGCGAAAGCGCTCAGGGCAAATATCCTGTACAGGCTGTTGCCACAATGGCGGAGATAGCAGAGCAGACTGAGAATGACATTTCTTACGCTCGCCGCTTCCACAAGGAGGACATCGCAATTACATCTACTCCTGATGCTGTCAGCCACTCTACATGTTCTATGGCTATCGATGTTAATGCAAAGGCTATCGTCGCTTGCACAATGTCAGGAAAGACAGCCCGCCTTGTCAGTCGTTTCCGCCCATCAGTAGATATTATCGCTATGACAACTGACGAAAAGGTTTGGAGAAAACTGGCCATGAGTTGGGGCGTTACACCAGTACTTGTTGATAAGTTTACATCTTTAGATGTGATGTTCTACTATGCAGTAGGCAGGGTGAAAAAGATGTTAGGCCTCAAGGCTGGGGACAATGTAGTCCTTACTGGCGGCCCAATCGATGGCACAGTGGGAAACACAAATACAATTAAAGTAGAGACAATAGAATAAATTTAGGCAGAATTTTGATATGAGGAAATATTTCTCAAATTCTCAGAATTGCGTGTAAATAAAAATACAAGCAAAAAGAATTCAGAATAGATTAAGAATTCACAGATAGTTCACAAGATTTCCAAAGTTTATTCAAAGTTTTTGGGTAGTATATAGTCATCTCGAAAGAGATACAATTTTTTCATAACATTATTCTCCCTTTTAAAAGAGACGCTCCGCTGGCGTCTCTTTTATTGTTTATTATCTTCATAAAAAAAGCGCCCAACTGGGCGCTTTAATCATATCTAGATATTAGTCATCTGACAATTCGTCTGAAGACATCTCAAGGACTGTACGCTTTCTAGCCATCTCATCAGACTCAAGATATTCATCATATGTAGTCATCTTATCAATCATCTGTCCGTTAGGAAGGATTTCGATGATACGGTTTGCTGTAGTCTGTACTATCTCGTGGTCACGAGAAGAGAAGAGGATAACACCTGGGAACTTTTGCAGACCTGTGTTGAGGGCTGTGATTGATTCCATGTCCAGGTGGTCAGTAGGCTCGTCCAGCATAAGGACGTTTGAGTTTTCAATCATCATACGAGAAAGAAGAACTCTAACCTTTTCTCCACCGGATAATACCTTCATCTTTTTAGCACCGTCATCTCCGGCAAAAAGCATTCTGCCCAGGAATCCACGTACATAGGTAGCATCCTTTATCTCAGAGAACTGGGTGAGCCAGTCTACAATGAGTAGGTCAGTGTCAAAGATAGTGGTGTTGTCCTTTGGGAAGTATGACTGAGTAGTGGTAACTCCCCACTTGTAGGAACCCTCGTCTGGCTCCATCTCTCCTGCAAGTATAGAGAAGAGGACGGTCTTGGCGCGCTCGTTTGAACCAACAAAGGCAATCTTGTCCTCACGGCCAACATTGAATGAAAGGTGGTCTAAAACTAACTGGCCATCGATGGTCTTGGTCAGGTCTTCAACCATAAGAACCTCATTGCCGATTTCTCTGGCTGGTCTAAAGTCGATGTATGGGTACTTTCGGCTAGAAGGACGGATGTCATCTAACTGAATCTTTTCAAGGGCACGCTTACGAGAAGTAGCCTGCTTAGACTTTGAAGCGTTGGCAGAGAATCTCTGGATGAATTCCTGTAATTCTTTAATCTGCTCTTCTTTCTTTTTGTTAGCCTCTTTGCGCTGCTGGATAATCAACTGTGATGACTGATACCAGAAGTCGTAGTTTCCGGCGTAAAGCTGTATTTTGCCGTAATCAATATCAGCAATCTGTGTGCAGACTTTGTTTAGGAAGTATCTATCGTGGGATACTACGATGACTGTGTTTTCAAAATTGATGAGGAACTCCTCAAGCCATGCAATAGCATCTAAATCCAAGTGGTTGGTAGGCTCGTCCAAAAGCAATACGTCTGGAGAACCGAACAGGGCTCTTGCAAGAAGAATCTTGACCTTTAGTGCACCAGGAAGATCAGCCATGAGAGAGTAGTGGAACTCTGTGTCAACTCCCAGTCCATTGAGGAGGGTGGCTGCATCTGCCTCAGCATTCCATCCGTCCATCTCTGCAAACTCTGCCTCAAGTTCTGCTGCTCTGATACCATCCTCATCATTGAAATCTTCTTTCATGTAGATGGCATCCTTTTCTTTCATAATGTCATAGAGCCTTTGGTTGCCCATGATGACAGTATCAAGAACCGTAAACTCGTCGTATTTAAAGTGATCCTGCTCCAAGAAAGAAAGACGGTTGCCAGGGGACATGGTGATGTCACCGCTGGTAGGTTCTAACTGTCCTGACAGAATGCGCAAGAATGTAGATTTACCTGCGCCGTTGGCACCGATGATACCGTAGCAGTTTCCCTCTGTAAATTTGATATTAACCTCTTCGAAAAGGGCCTTTTTGCCAAAGCGAAGAGTGATATTATTTGCCTGAATCATGAAATATCCTTTCTTATTATGTATATAAAAACATAAAGCCGCAGATATGATAACAAAAATAGAAGTCTTTGTACAGTTGCAAAGCCTACAATAAAGAAAGGAATTTTATGAATTTTTCGCCAATTTTCCCATAATTTACAAGGGTTTTAGGGGATGATAATGATTGATTTTTACCCTGTTAAAGAATATAATTAATAATTAAAATTCGAAGAGAGGAGGGGACACCATGGATATAAATAACAAAGAGTTAGAAAAACTTGAAATTGATATTGCCAAGGAAAATCGTGGTGTCATCTCCACTACTGACTTTGTTGACCCTGATGAGCTTTATAAAGAGCTCATTACTAGGGTGCGCAAATATCACCCAAATGATGATATTTCAATGATTGAAAAGGCTTACCAAATTGCTAGCAATGCCCACCAGGGACAGTTGCGCAAATCAGGTGAGCCTTATATTATACATCCCCTTTGCGTTGCAATTATTCTGGCAGACTTAGAGCTTGATAAGGAAACTATTGTGGCCGGCCTGCTCCATGATGTTGTGGAGGACACAGTCCTTACCAAAGAGCAAATAGCAGAAGAGTTTTCAGAGGAAGTTGCAGAGTTAGTTGATGGCGTTACCAAGTTGGGCCAGTTAAATTACGACGCAGACAAGGTGGAAATACAAGCCGAGAATTTACGTAAGATGTTCCTTGCCATGGCAAAGGACATCCGAGTTATTTTGATTAAACTTGCCGATAGGCTTCACAATATGCGTACCCTCAAATACATGAGGGAGGACAAGCAAAAGGAAAAGGCCAGAGAGACTATGGAGATTTATGCTCCACTTGCCCAGCGTCTTGGCATTAGCAAGGTAAAGATTGAGCTTGATGACCTTTCTTTAAAATATATTGAGCCAACGGCATATTATGACTTGGTTGAAAAGATAGCCCTGAGAAAAGACCAGAGGGCAGAGTATGTCCAGTCTTTGGTTGATGATGTTAAAAAGCACATTGAGGCTGCTGATATCCAGGCCGAAGTATATGGCAGGGCAAAGCATTTCTTCAGCATCTACAAAAAGATGGTCAACCAGCACAAGACTATCGACCAGATATATGACCTTTTTGCAGTCCGTATTATTGTTGATTCTATCAAAGACTGCTATGCGGCATTAGGTGTTATCCATGAGATGTATACCCCTATTCCTGGTCGTTTCAAAGATTACATAGCAATGCCAAAGCCTAACATGTACCAGTCTCTCCATACTACAGTCATTGGTCCAAACGGGGCTCCATTCGAAATACAAATCCGCACCTACGAGATGCATCGCACCTCTGAATACGGTATCGCTGCCCATTGGAAATACAAGGAGAGCGGCGAGGGCTCTACAGTTATGGGAGAGGAAGAAAAACTGTCTTGGCTTAGAGAGATTCTGGAATGGCAGCAGGAGATTTCCGACAACAAAGAATTCTCATCATTGCTCAAATCCGATTTAAATCTTTTCTCGGACACTGTTTTCTGCTTCACCCCTACCGGTGATGTTAAAAACCTTCCAAACGGCTCTACACCTATAGATTTTGCTTATGCAATTCATTCTGCAGTTGGCAATAGGATGATTGGAGCAAAGGTAAATGGCAAGTTAGTACCTATAGACTACCAAATCCAAAATGGTGACAGAATCGAGGTTATCACATCTCAAAACACCACTGGACCTAGCAGGGATTGGCTAAATATAGTCAAGAGCTCTCAGGCTAAAAACAAAATTAACCAGTGGTTCAGGACCCAGTCCAAGGAAGAAAACATTGCCAAGGGCAAAGAGCTTGTCATATCTTCTGCAAAGCAAAAGGGTGTTGACTTAGGAGAGATTAACAAGCCAAAATATCAAGAGCTTATCAAAAATAAATATGGTTTCCATTCTTGGGAGGACTGCCTTGCAGCAGTTGGCCAGGGAGCCATCAAAGAGGGAGCGGTCATCAACCGCATGTACTCTGCCTGGCTCAAGGACCACCCAATCAAGGTTACTGACGAGGATGTTTTAGAGGAGCATTCTGGCAAGGACAGCAAGGAAAAACAAAGGTCTAAAAACGGAATTACCGTTTCTGGTCTTTATGATGTATCAGTTCGCTTCTCAAAGTGCTGTAACCCTGTGCCTGGGGACGAGATTGTAGGTTTTGTTACCAGAGGTCGAGGAGTTTCTGTCCACCGCACCGACTGTATCAACATCATTAACCTACCGGATTTTGAAAAGGAGCGATTGATTGAGGCAGAATGGGCTCCTGAGGCTTTGGCCGAGGGCGGCAAAAATGGTGCTTACCTTACAGAAATCAATATATACGGCAACAATCGTACCGGACTTTTGGTAGACATTACCCGTATATTTACAGAGAGAGAAATTGATATAGATTCCATTAATTCCAAGACCAGCAAGCAGGGTGTTGCCACAATCACTATCAAATTTGGCACCCAAAGCAAGGAGCAGTTGCGCTCTTTGGTTGAGAGAATCAAGCAGGTAGAATCTATCATTGATGTAGAAAGGCCTAGAGGCTAATGAGAGTAAAACATATTTTATGCCCTATGGTAGCTGAGAATTGCTACCTGGCAATCAATGATGCAAACAAGCAGTGCCTGATTATTGATCCAGGCTCTGGCGCCGAGAGAATATATGCAACTGTCCAGGCTGAGGGGGTTAGCCCAGTGGCAATCCTCCTTACCCATGGCCACTTTGACCATGCTGGGGCAGCTGCAGAAGTAGCATCTAATTACAATATAAAAGTCTATGCATATGAGGGGGAGGTTCAGACATTAGAGAATCCTTCCCTTAATCTTTCTGCTGACATGTTTGGAAATTCTGCAAAATATCACGCAGATGTTCTCCTAAAGGATGGTCAGGAATCAGAATTAGCAGGTCTTAAATTCAAGTGTCTTTTCACCCCTGGCCACACCCCTGGTGGATGTTGCTTTTATTTTCCAGATGAGGGCATTGTCTTTACAGGGGACACCCTTTTTTGTGGCAGCGTAGGTCGCACTGATTTCCCAGGAGGATCTATGAGCCAACTAGTTGAGGGAATCCGAAAGCAATTACTGGTTTTACCTGAGGACACCATCTGCTATACAGGGCATGATGCTGCCACCACCATAGGAGACGAAAAGGACTATAATCCATTCTTGTAATATTATGATTTATATAAAACTAAATGAAGACAATTTCGAATATGACATCTATTCTTTGGTGAAAGCATTTTATCCAAAGGAAGATGTAAAGATAGGAACTGGGGATGTGCCCCAAGGAGAGATTCCACTCTTTACTATGGAGGTCAACTATTCTGACCATGTTCTGACTTTGGACGGGGTGGAGATTCCCATTGATTATAGCAACAGACCGGACACCAAAAATAGGTTAAAATTAGCCATTTATGATAGCCTTAGTGCCAGGACTAAAAAAGAACTGCCATGGGGTACACTGACTGGTATACGCCCTACCAAGATTTCTCTAAAGATGCTTGAGGAGGGTGAAAGTGATGAGGCCGTGGCAAAGTACATGACTGACACTTACAGGACTTCTCAGGAAAAAATCGACCTTAGTCTTGCGGTGAGTCACAAGGAGCAAAGCCTCCTGGAAAAGATTGATTACGACAATGGTTATTCTGTTTATATAGGCATACCATTTTGCCCAAGCACCTGTCTTTATTGCTCATTTACATCATATCCAATTGGCCTTTGGACCAAGAGATTAGATGACTATATTGACGCCTTGGAAAAGGAGATGGCCTTTACTGCCCAGTCCTGCGGCGACAAAAAACTGACTACCATATATATTGGCGGTGGCACTCCTACATCCCTTGATGCAGAACATCTAGAGAGATTGCTATCCCTCATCGACAAATATTTTGATACTGATTCCCTTTTGGAATACACCATCGAGGCTGGCAGACCTGATTCCATAACCAGAGAAAAACTGGAGGTAATGAGGAATCACCCTGTTAGCCGTATCTCTATTAATCCCCAGACAATGAATCAAAAGACCTTAGATTTGATTGGCAGATTCCACAAGGTGGAGGATATATACAAGGTCTTTGGATGGGCTAGAGAATTAGGCTTTGACAATATTAATATGGACCTAATCCTGGGCCTGCCTGGGGAGACTATTGATGATGTGGCCTACACCTTGTCAGAGGTGAAAAAGATTGGACCAGACAATTTGACGGTCCATTCCCTGGCCTTAAAGCATTCTTCCCGTCTTAATATTGACAGGGAAAGTTACGACGACTACCTTATTGAGAATTCTCAAAAACACATGGACATGTGTGCCCTGGCTGCAAGGGATATGGGAATGAGCCCATACTACCTCTACCGTCAAAAGAATATGGCAGCCAACCTGGAGAATATTGGATTCGCCAGCCCTGGCAAGGAGGGACTTTACAATATCTTGATAATGGAAGAGAAACAAACTATAATGGCACTTGGTTGTGGCACCTCCTGCAAATTTGTGGCAGACCATGGGGCTACAGTTACCAGATGTGAGAATGTCAAGGATGTTCAGTTATATATGGACAGAATTGACGAGATGATAGAAAGAAAAAGAGAAAGATTGAGAGAGGACTTAAAATGGCTTTAAACAAAAAACCAGTTAATGGAATGAAGGACATTCTCCCATATGAGATGGAGGTTAGAGACTACGTTACCTCTATTATTAAAGATACATATCGCAGTTTTGGATTCACACCAATAGAGACACCTGCCATGGAATCCATCGGCAATCTTTCCAACAAGCAGGGTGGAGAAAATGAAAAACTTATCTTTAAGGTTATGAAGCGTGGAGAAAAACTCAACATCCCTGAGGCTCAGACTGAGGAGGATGTAGTGGATTTTGGTATGAGATACGACCTGACAGTTCCACTTTCTAGATTTTATTCAAACCACGCAAATGACTTATCTTCTCCATTTAAGGCTTTGCAGATTGGCTCTGTATGGAGAGCAGATAGACCACAGCGTGGACGTTATCGCCAGTTTACCCAGTGCGATATCGATATCTTGGGCGAGCCTAGCAATTTGGCAGAAATAGAGTTGATTCTAGCCACAACAACTACACTTGGTAGAATTGGCTTTAAAAATTTCGAAATCAGAATTAACGAGCGTCGCATCCTAAAGGCTATGGCAGCATATGCCGGCTTTGAGGAAAAGGATTACGATAGCATCTTTATCACCTTGGACAAGATGGACAAGATTGGACTGGATGGAGTATCAGCAGAACTATTAGAGTCAGGATATCCACAGGAGTCTATCCAAAAATATGTAGAACTTTTCTCAGCCCTGGAAAATGTCAAGGATGTGGCTGAGGGCATGGATTTGCTCCTTACAAAACTCGGTGACTACTTAGATGAGGCAGTGGCAGATTGGATGAAAGAGATTGCAGTTGCTGTTAATGCAACAAAGGAAGCCCAGTTTGAATTGGTATTTGACCCTACTCTTGTTAGAGGCATGTCATATTACACCGGTACTATTTTTGAGATTGCCATCCCAGAGTTTGGTGGCAGTTGCGGTGGCGGCGGCCGTTATGACAAGATGATTGGCAATTTTACAGGCAATGATACACCTGCCTGCGGATTCTCAATTGGATTCGAGAGGATTATCCTCCTCCTTGTGGAGCAGGGATTTAAGGTGCC
Organism: Pseudobutyrivibrio sp.; assembly: GCA_024684955.1. Lineage (GTDB taxonomy): Bacteria > Bacillota > Clostridia > Lachnospirales > Lachnospiraceae > Pseudobutyrivibrio. The sequence continues at coordinate 17,537 of JAIKWH010000030.1, read as the reverse complement.
TAATGCAAATAAAAAGGTGGCATACCTGGTTGAGAAGGGATATCCAGCAGACAAGTTGGCTGATATTATGAAAGAGGCCAAAGAGGCAAGAAATAATGGTCAGACAGTTCTTGTTGTTCGTATGAACAAGAATAAAAAGCACCAGAAGGAACTCCTTTCCGCTGATGGATATGAAGAATTCAAAGAGTTTTTCAATAACTAGAAATCAAAAGACCTCCAAGTTGATGCTTGGAGGTCTTATTTTTTGATTGTTACCTTGCCATAGCCTCAATGATTCGGCCAATGTAAAGGGTGTGGAAGTTGTCGCTGTTTGCCCCAGAATAATACCTTTCCATAATGGCTCTGTCATTTATCATGGTCTCGTTAATAGGAATGGTGGCTACCTTTTCGCAGAGTATAATAAAATTGGCCTCCTCCACATATGGAACATCATGGGCATGCTCGATATTGAGGTGCAATTCCTTAATCTTGTCCTCGGTTCTGCCGGAGGTCACATTCAATATCTTCATAATGGACTTGGTTGCTTTTTCATTCTGGTCGAAAAAACAGGCAGAAAATTTGACAGATTGGTCCATTAATTCCTTGGTGTAGCGGGTATTCCTAATGAAGGTGTAAAACATTGGAACTCCCCAGAGGGTGCCAATGCCTCCGTTGTGATTAGCCATTGCATTCTGTCTGTCAGGGGTCTCAGTGATGATTGCAACTCCCTCGGTGCCTATTCGTTCTGAAGGATTCCACTCTAGCATATCAAGGGGGAAGGGTTGAAATACTCTATTAGCCATACAATACCTGTCCTTTCTGTGACACAAGATTACAAGTTATGGTTCTGCAAAAACTTTAAAAATTCATGCTCTGGCAAAGGCTTTGAAAAGTAGTATCCCTGGATATAATCAATGCCAAGGGCTTTCATAGCCTCCACCTCGTCATAGGTTTCTATTCCTTCTGCAACTATTTTTAGGCCCATGGAATGAGCCATTTCAACAACTGTTTCCACTACCAGTCTGGCCTTGGTGCTGTCAAAATACTCTGAGGTCAGGTGCTTGCCCAGTTTGATAATGTTTATAGGCATATCAATGATAAAGTTTAGATTTGATGTGCCGGAACCAAAGTCATCAATGGAGAATTGAATACCTGCATTGATGAGTTTACGCATATTGCTGGTTAGAGCATCCAAATTGCTGATGTGGCTGGTATCTGTAATCTCCAAATTAATGATAGATGGATCAACCTCAAATTTATCAATTTGCTCTTGAAACCTTGAGGCAAAGACATCGCTTTCACTTTGTTTGATAGAAAGATTTAATTCGATATGGTCTATGCCAAGGTTTTCTATCCTATAGGATTTAATAAAGGATAGGGCAGACCTGTAAATAACGTCGGAAAGAGGAATAATCCTGCCGGTTTCCTCCACAATAGGAATGAACTGGTCAGGCATAACCAAGGTGCCATCAGAAAGTCTGATACGAACCAGGGCCTCCGCCGAGGTAAATTTTTCTTTATTTATATCAAAGATAGGCTGGTAGAAAACCTCTACCCTTTCTTCTTTCATGGCATCCACAACCAGGTTTTCAACCATCTTGCGCTTTCTTACATCAGCCATTACCTGGGAATTGACAACGATTTCGTTGGAAACTATTGTCTTGTGGTCGCTAGGTATAAATCCAGATAAAACCATGAGCAACTCGTCTGAGTTGTCAGCGATATTGCAGGTAGGGACAATGGTGTAATAAGGACGCAGGAGGGTGATAGCATTCCTTACGTCAGGGCTGTCCTCAATGGATTGGAAATAGGTTGCAATCCTAAATTTTGTGCTCTCCATAAAATCTGTATTGTCAAATACCAAAAGGAAGTATCCCTCGGTGGTATCAAAGACTTTGGCGTCTTTTATGGAGAATAAAAAGTCAGATAGTTTTGCTATGGTTTTTCTAAGTAAAAAAGTATCCGATGATGAGTCAGCAACAGTGGTGAAACTGATCATCATAAGGGAGAATTCTTTTTTGTTTTGGTATAGGTGGTCTAGGTATTCTCTGATGACCGCAGATGAGAAATGACCAGTTCGTCTTGAGATGGAAGACTCAGGGTTTTCAATCTCAAAGAATACAACCAAGGCCCCTATGCAGGCGGCAAAGGACACAATCAGATGCTTTGGATTGTAATATTGAATAATGGCTGCTGCAGCCATTATGACCATCCAAATTCTGATGGCAGTAGCCTTTTTAGGTTTTATATATTTTTTTAACAAATGGCAAGAGGCAAAAACGCCGATTATGTATAATCCTGAAATAACAAAGGTGATGATAACTGCAGGCCCATATGTATAAACTATTCTGCCGTCGTAGTAGGTTTCGATCGGAAGAAAAAGGGTAAGTCCGCATCCCAGTAGAAAGAGAATCTGGACTATGACTCCGTATAATTTTTGAACTCTGGATCCATAATTTAAAAGGGTCTCTGCTATGGCATAGGACAAGCAGGTAAAGACAACAGTCTCAACTGATACCAGATACAATTTGCATGTCATGTAGACTGCAGATTCCCCATAACTTGCTGCCCGGATAATAAGGTTGCATGAAAAAATATCAAGCAGTGTGCTTATCAATATGGAGAGAAGTGATATCTTAAAGAGCTGTTCTGACGCCAATCCCATAGTTGGCTGTTTATAATAGAAAAATAGGAGCATGGAAATTATAACCAGCCCACAGAGTTGAGTATAAATTATCATAGTGTTCCATCCCTTGATTTATGTACAAAAATTATACCATTTATGAGGCTTAAAAGTTAATTTACACAAAACATTCACAGCATTTTTAAAAAATAAAACTTTAACACGCTAAAGTGTTGACGCAAAGGCGTAAAAGTAAGATAATAATGTTAATTTTTTAAACAGTAGAACTCATTTGTGAGGGAAGAATTAGGAGGATAATTCTTATGGAAATTAGATTTGAAAAAAGAGAGGCCCTTAAACCAAAGCCAGACCAGAAAAATCTTGGATTTGGAAAATATATGACCGACTATATGTTTATTTGCGATTGGGACAGAGACCTGGGATGGCATGATGCCAGAATCGTTCCAGAGGGACCTATTGAGATGGACCCTGCATGTATGACTCTCCACTATGCGCAGGAAACTTTTGAGGGAATGAAAGCATACAGAAGGGCTGATGGAAAGATTCAACTCTTTAGACCTGAGATGAATGCTAAGAGAATGATTAATTCTAACGAGAGACTTTGCATGCCAGCCTTCCCTGTAGAGGATTTTGTTGAGGCTGTTAGAGCCTTGGTAAAGGTAGAGGCTGATTGGGTTCCTTCAGAGCCTGATACATCTCTTTACATCCGTCCATTTATGTTTGCTACTGAGGCAGCCCTTGGAGTGCACATGGCAAAGTCATACAAGTTTATGATTCTCACTTGCCCTGTTGGAGCATACTATGCTACAGGCCTTGACCCTGTAAAAATTTTAGTTGAGGATGAGTTGGTTCGTGCCGTTTCCGGTGGTACTGGATTTACAAAGTGCGGCGGCAACTATGCTGGTTCTATTGCAGGTCAGGTAAAGGCTGAAAAACTGGGATATTCACAGGTACTTTGGCTGGACGGAAATGAGAGAAAGTACGTCGAGGAAGTTGGTACTATGAATATCATGTTCAAGATTGACGGAGAAATCTGGACAGCACCATGTGTTGGCACAGTTTTACCTGGTGTCACAAGAGACTCTATGATCCACCTGCTTAGAGACTGGGGCTACAAGGTAAGAGAGGAGCGTCTGGCAATCGATGACTTGATGAAGGCTGCCCGAGATGGTAAACTTGAAGAGGTATTTGGAACAGGTACCGCAGCAGTAATTTCTCCTGTTGGTGAGCTTCGATACAAGGACGAGGTTGCTGTAATAGGTGGAGGTAAAACCGGCGAGCTTACCCAAAAGCTTTACGATACTTTAACCGGTATTCAGTGGGGTAAACTCGAGGATAAGTATGGATGGACTCAGGTAATAGATTAAATTTTACTTTTGATTTAAATAGAGAAGAGCTTCAGTCTCTTCAGGATGCTTTTTGCAGGTCAAATGACATGTATATGATGTGTCTTGGCCGAGATTTTGAAACAATCACTTCCTTCTCAGGCTCAAAGCTTGAGGAGGAATTTGTATTGGAAAATTTTAGTACACAACTCAGGAGAGAAATCCTGTCTTCCTTTACAGATGGCAATCCTGAGAATGTTATAGAAAGATATGGTAGCGAGCCTTACCTTTTATACAGGGGTGTGGGCATTCGCGGAGACCAGGGGCGAGTCCTTGGCGCTTGGATTTGCTTTGGTATCGATGGTGACAAAACTCCAGAGGACATTTTCCTTTCATCAGAGTTAAAACGCACTACAGCAGAGGCTTTCGACAAATCTATTTCTCTTATTGAGACCCTTACCCATTATTATTGTGCTGAAAAATTAAAGGCTATCGCTCTTAAGAACAAACTGAAAGAGGAGGCTGATTCTGGCAAGGAGATGGAGGATCGTTTGCACAAAAACGAGATTATGACAGACATTCTCCAGCTTATGGAATCGGACAATTCATTCTCCCAGGTATCGGAGGAGATTCTTAGGGCAGCAGGCGAATATGTTGATTGTACCCACACCGGTCTTTTGCAGGTCCGTCAGGGCATGGACTTGGCAGACATGATTTGTGAGTGGGTGGCTGAGGGGCAGGAGCCTTTAAAGGACAAGTTCCAGGGCACTCCTCTTGTTGATTTGCCATTTATGAATGGCAAGCCTTATACCATTTCCTCAGACACAGAATTGCCTGAGGCCTTTATGATTTATTTTGGAAAATATAATATTTCTGCGGGAATATTTTTACCAATAAATGTTAATGCTATGCCGGCCATGTATCTTTGCTTCCTGAGCCTTAAAAAGAACAGGAAGTGGTCGGTGGAGGACCTTAGATTTACCAATGATGTAAAGAGTATTCTCCACACAATCTTGGTTAAAAAGATTACTAAGAATTCTCTTGCTAGTTCATATTCTGCTCTGGATTCGATTCTCCAGAATGCAGGATACGGGGTGGCAGTGTCCGACATGGAAAAAAATAGCCTGCTCTATACCAATGAGACATTTGAAAAGATGTTTTCTTTAGATGTGGACAGGATGGCTATTGAGGAGATTCTCTTTGACAAAAAATATCTTTTAAATGAACTGAATGGATATTTTGCCAATGGGTCTCAAAAATGGTATGACATCAATTTCTCAAACATTAAATGGGTAGATGGCAGAGAGGTAAAACTGACCACCTTCTATGACATTACAGACCTGAGGTCCTACCAAAAGCGAATTGAAAAGCAGGCCTGTGAGGACCTTTTGACCGGTCTTCTCAACAGACAGACCTACGAGAGAGATGTTAATAGCGAGTACCATTTCTACCAAAAGACTGGCAGCGAGTTTGCGGTACTTATGATAGATTTGGATGATTTTGCAAATATAAATGAGGGAAGCGGCAGCAAGGTAGGAGACGAATTACTAAAATTTATTTCCTCATCCATCAATGAGATCAGCCAGATAAAGGGCAAGGTCTACAGGGTTGGTGGAGACGAGTTTGCAGTTCTTGTTGACCATGAAATCTACAAGGACCTAGACCTGATCGTAAAGAGAATCCGCAATCTTTTCGACAATCCATGGGTTGTTGACGGGGTTGGTTACTACTGCTCTATGAGTATGGGAGGAGTAAAGTCATCAAATGTTTCTGATTCAGTAAACATTCTCACAAGGCTGAGCATTGCCCTCCATGACGCCAAGAAAAACGGCAAGAATCAGTTTATGCTCTACGATGAAAATGCTGATGTACTGGCTGCCAAGAGACTTAAAATTGAGCAGGCTATGAGAAGGGCTGTGGAGGAAGGCTGCGAAGAATTCGAAGTATACTACCAGCCTATTATGGAAATGGTGGACGGAGTTACTGTTTGCTGTGGAGCTGAGGCCCTTTGCAGGTGGAATTCTAAAGAGATGGGCTTTGTGATGCCCGATGAGTTTATAGCCATTGCTGAGCAGTTAGGTCTTATTAGCGAGATTGGAGAAAAGGTTTTATTTGCAGCAGCAAAACGTTGTAAGCACTGGAATGACTTTGGTCATCCTGAGTTTAAAGTAAATATAAACCTTTCTGTCATCCAACTGACCAGGACAGATATAGTAGACACCATTAGGGATGCCATCAATTTTACAGGCATCAATCCTCGTAACCTTACCTTTGAGGTTACCGAGTCTCTAGCCATCAATGACATGGAGAGAATGATTGCTGTATTAGAGCAAATCAGGTCCTTGGGATGCAGGGTAGCCTTAGATGATTTTGGCACTGGATACTCATCCCTCAGTTATATCAAAAACCTGCCAATAGACACTATCAAAATCGACAAGAGTTTTATCAACGATGTTACATCTGATGGATTTGCAGAGGCTTTCGTCAAGACTGTTGCTGAATTGGCAGATTCCCTTGATATTGATGTATGTGTAGAGGGCGTGGAGCATGACAACCAATTGCAGATGATAGATAGATTCTCAGTAAACTTAGCTCAGGGATTTTTCTTTGACAGACCTATCACCGGGGAGGAATTTGAGGATAAATACATTTGATTCAGTTTTCCTTTTGGAAATTGAAAAGACTCCTACTAAATGAGGAGTCGCATATAAGAACTATTAAGGGAACAAGTTAGAAAGGGAAGAGTAATGTATTCATTTAATGACATCAAAACAGCGGATCCAGAAATTGCTGAGGCAATTAAAAAGGAGTTCAACCGTCAGTCAGAACACATTGAGTTGATTGCATCTGAAAACTGGGTTAGTCCAGCAGTTATGTCTGCCATGGGATCAATCCTTACAAACAAATATGCCGAGGGATATCCAGGAAAGAGATACTACGGAGGATGCGGTGAGGTAGACGTAGTAGAGGAACTGGCTAGAGAAAGAGCAAAGGAACTCTTTGGATGCGAATATGTTAATGTGCAGCCGCACTCAGGCGCTCAGGCAAACATGGCAGTTCAGTTTGCAGTGCTTCAGCCAGGGGATACTGTTATGGGTATGAACCTTGACCACGGCGGTCATTTAACTCACGGCTCACCAGCCAATTTCTCAGGTACATATTTCAACATCGTACCTTATGGAGTGAATGATGATGGTGTCATTGATTATGATAATGTAGAGAAAATCGCTGTAGAGTGCCAGCCAAAGATGATTATTGCCGGCGCATCTGCATACTGCCGCAAAATTGACTTTAAGCGTTTCAGAGAAATAGCTGACAAGGTTGGAGCAGTACTTTTCGTAGACATGGCTCATATTGCAGGACTTGTTGCTGCAGGTCTGCACGAGAGCCCAATCCCTTACGCTGATATAGTTACAACTACTACCCACAAGACTCTCAGAGGACCTCGTGGTGGTATGATTATGGCAACTGCTGCTGCCAATGAAAAATTCAACTTTAACAAGGCTGTATTCCCTGGTACACAGGGCGGTCCTCTTATGCATGTTATTGCTGGCAAGGCAATCTGCTTTAAGGAGGCAATGAAACCTGAGTTTAAAGAATACGCTGCTCAGATTGTAAAGAACGCTGCTGCCCTATGCAAGGGACTGCAGGATAGAGGCATCAAGATTGTTTCAGGTGGCACAGACAATCACCTTATGTTAGTAGACCTTACCCCATTTGATTTGACGGGAAAGGCCGTAGAAAAACTTCTTGATGATGCTCACATCACAGCAAATAAGAATACTATTCCAAACGATCCAAAGTCACCATTTGTCACATCTGGTATCAGACTTGGCACTCCTGCTGCCACTACTCGTGGCCTCAAAGAGGATGACTTTGATCAGGTAGCAGAGGCTATTGCCACTGTTATCAAAGAGGGAGAGGCTGGAGTCGAGAAGGCTCGCGCCATTGTTAAGACCCTCACTGACAAGTATCCATTATCTGGTGGAGAAGAATTCTAAGAATTATTTGGCCCTGACAATAGTCAGGGCCTGTTTTTGGCTTTTTATGGGAGAATAAAGAATTAATCACAAGGGACCATGACGGCTGAATAAGCAGACCGGACATGGTCCTTTGCAAATTCAGCATCTGTTTTATTAAAGAAATAGTAAGAACCTGCCATGCTTTCTCTGACACAGTCCTCCCAGGTGACATCCACGTTATAATATCTGCCATCAATCTGGACTATATTCCAGGCGTGAGGCTGTCCTTTTGAATATCCGGTGATGTAAATGCAAGGAATCCCGGCCATGGTGCAAAGCAATTGAAAGGCCCTAGAATATCCGGCGCAAACGCTGGAACCAGTAGCAATGGCTGAGAAAGCACTTTGGTTGAAAGGACTGGCAGGATTATAATTTGTAAGGTTACAAATACTATCATATATAACCCGTTCCTTGTCCAAATCACTGGTGCAGGCGTTTACCTGGGTCATTATCTGACTGATTATCTCAAGGTATTCTTGGTCATAATTGTTAACGTCACCAGGACAGGAGTTGTAGCAGAGTTGTAAATAAAGGCAGGTGCCTGAGTGGGTCATGGCATAGTTATAGGAGGTGTCTAGCCAGTATAGTTCAGGGTGGTCATTATATAGTGCATTCATTGTCATCTCTAAATCTGCTTCGCTTTGTCCACTTGCCATCTTAAATTTTTCCTGGCTGCGAATCATAGCATAACTATATGCCTGGTCATATACTTGCTGCTGACTATTATTTAAAAATGACCTGTATGTAGGAATAAGTGTTGATGCCTGGACCGGCTTGCCGGCTGCCACAAATAGGCAAAGGCATAGAATCAGACTTAGAAGAGTTGACAGATATTTAAAAGAAAATCTCTTATTGAAAGTCATGATTCATTCCCCCTTATAATAAATACGGGTTTCAATGATTATATAGATAAGATAATAAATATCTGTGTTTTTTTGATGATTCAAAGTAGGGAGAATGACCCATTTACATTGACAAAAATATGACAAATACTGTAACATTTTCTAGGAAAGAAAGGGATTTATAGCCTTTATATATGGAGATATGATGGAAGAATATAAAGTAATAGAAGTAAAAGAAAGTATTTTTGAGGATAACAATGCGGATGCTGACAGGCTCAGAGATGAGATAAAGACTAAAAAGACTTGCCTTATCAATTTAATGTCCGCTCCCGGCTCTGGAAAGACAACTACCCTTTGCCGCACTATTGAGAGATTAAAGGATGAGATGGCAATCGGAGTAATGGAGGCAGATATCGATTCTGATGTGGATGCTGCCACAGTATCCCGGGCAGGTGCCAAGGCTATTCAGGTCCACACAGGTGGCATGTGCCATATGGATGCGGATATGACTAGACAGGGCTTGCAAGAAATGGGATGCGACGACTTGGATTTGGTTTTCATAGAGAATGTTGGTAATCTGGTATGCCCGGCAGAGTTTGACACTGGAGCAGTTAAAAACGCTATGATTCTTTCTGTGCCAGAGGGAGATGACAAACCCCTCAAATACCCTCTTATGTTTTCTGTTTGCGATATAGTTTTGATTAATAAATGTGATGCTTTGCCTGCTTTCGAGGACTTCTCAAAGGAGAAAGTAGTAGAAAGGATCCACAAGATTAATCCTAATGCATCTGTGATTTTTATTTCCGCTAAAAAGGGAGAGGGCATGGATGAGTGGATAGACTGGCTGAGGGGCCAGGTGAGACTTTGGCAAGATTAATAATGAAATAAAAAAACTGGAATCCATTGGAATTCCAGTTTTTGATTATGCTTATTTAATTATTCTGGAAAGGCCTCAGCCAATTTGCATATGGTATCTACGCAAAGCTCCTCGCCTAGGCTGCCGCTGTCCAGGATTAGGTCATATTCTCTAAAATCGCCCCATGACCTATCGGTATAGTATTTGTAGTAGGTCTTGCGCTGTTTGTCCTTTTTTGCCAGACGCTTTTCTATGCTGACATTGTCAATATTCTCATAGCGCTGTAAGACGCGTTGTTTTCTGTGCTCCATATCGGCATGAATCATTACATTAAAGCAACGGATGCCCTCTTTTCTCAGTATGTAATCGGCACAACGTCCAACGATAACACATGGACCTTTCTTTGCAAATTCCAGAATAACTTTCTTTTGTGCGATAAAAATCTCGTCCTGTGGACTCTGAAAATACATGGTGCCTGCAGATGAAACATCAAACCACATTGCAGTAGAAGAGGTGTATTCACCTTGGGTCTCTATTAATTCTTTGGCGTAGCCACTTTCGATGGCAACTCTGTTTACTATTTCTCCATCGTAAAAAGGAATATTAAGGTCTTTTGCAACCTTTTCTCCAATGCTATGACCACCGCTGCCGAACTCTCTACTAATAGTTATTACTGGATACATAGTAGTGCCCTCCAATCATTTTCTTATATAAACATTTTAAAATTTTTTTGACAAAAAGTCAAAAAGTATAGCATTTGTCTGATTATTAACAAAGGCCCCGTTTTCGGCATCTTCCCCCGAGTCACCGGACACGTCCACACCTAGTATTTTTCTGTTTTTGCAGATGCTTTCTAGCATAGAAAGCATGGTATCTAAACTCATATCTCCTTGGTCCCAGTCGGTGATTGCATAAGCCCTGTCCAAAATGTCTTTGTCTATTGAGATATAGATTGGTAGGTCCATTGGGATGTGATCTATTGGGATCTCCTGACCTGTCCCATAGGTAAAGACTTTTTTTAGATGTGGCAGTTGCTCTGTGGCCTCCAAAACCCAACCGCCGCAGGAGGTAATAGAACCAAAGGAAGGGGGTTGATTGTCTGGATGATGGTCAAAGAGGACCAGATTAAAATCTTCCTTTATTTGCAAGAGAAAGAGGAGGCTAAGGTAGTGGTAGTTTCCAGAATCTATAAAATGTATGCCCTCATAGGATAGAGGGGCCATTTGCTCAATTATGGTGGATTTGGCATCTTCATCCAGGTAACACCTGGTCCCAGGTAAGTCAAAAAAATTCAGCATATGAATCCCAGGAATTTCTTTGTAGAAATCCTGAAAATCATATGCTGATGTCATTTTCATAATAATATTATTCATAGAATTATTTTTTGTTCCAAAGTTTTCCAGCATATTTTGGGTTAGGAATATTTCTCTTTGTGAAAAGATCCTTCCAAATATTAGGGTGGAAGAGGATGAGAATTGGGAACAACTCAAGTCTTCCGGCTAACATGTCAATTATAAGGACTATCTTTGAAAAATCGCTAAAGAATGCAAAGTTTGAGGCTGGACCAACCATTGAAAGTCCAGGACCGATGTTTGACATGGTGGCGATTATAGCAGTAAATACTGTTGGAAAATCAAGATTCTCCAGTGAAAGGCAAAGGGCACTGATAAAGAATACAAGTATAAAGGTGGCGAAGAATACATTGTTTGAGCGAACTGTCTCGTGGTCAACTGTCTTGCCGTCCATCAGGGTCTTTTTAACAGAATGAGGATGGATGTAAGATACTAATTCTTTATGCACCGATTTGCCCATCAGAACAAATCTAGATACTTTCATGCCGCCGCCAGTAGAGCCAGCGCAGGCACCTATAAACATAAGAATGACCAAAACTGTCCTTGAAAGCTGTGGCCATTGGTTAAAGTCTACAGTAGAAAATCCTGTTGATGACTGTATTGATGTAACCTGAAAGGCTGCATGGGTCAGGGCATCAAATAATCCCTGAGACATGGACAGTGTGTTTAGGGTGATTACAGCAATAGAGCCAAATGTAAGGAATGCATACATACGTACTTCCTCCATACGGAATGCGTCCCTGGCATGATGGAAGAGTATGTAATAGTAAAAGTTGAAATTGATACCAAATATAAACATAAATGTGGCAACAATCCATTGGCTAGCCACACTATAGCCGCCTATACTGTCAGAGTACATACCAAATCCACCTGTGCCCGCTGTGGCAAAGGCTGTGTTAATAGCCTCAAATGGTGTAAGACCTGATATGAGCAAGAGTATAAACTCTAAAAATGTGAGTCCCAGATAGATAAAGTAAAGCATCTGGGCTGTGTTTTTAAGCTTTGGTACAAGTTTGCCAACTGATGGGCCAGGGGATTCTGCCTTCATCAAATTGAATTGGGAACCCTCGCCACCACTTAGTGGAATAACGGTCAGCAGGAATACAAGTACTCCCATACCTCCAATCAGGTGGGAGAATGAGCGCCAAAAGATGGATGCCCTAGAGAGCAATTCCACATTGTCGATGATGGAAGCACCAGTTGTAGTAAATCCAGACACCGCCTCAAATAGAGCATCTATATAGTGAGGAATCTCCCCGGTGAGATATAGAGGCAGGGCACCGACTGCTGAGAGCAATACCCAGGAAATACCTGTACAGAAAAAACCTTCTTTTAGATAGAATGTAAAGTTTTTTGGTTTGTTAAGTATGCTAATCAATCCTAGGACTAAACATGGGATGGAAACCACCAGGTACCATACCCAGACATCCTCTCCGTAGAAAACTGCTACCAGAGTAGGTAATAGTAAAAATAATCCAAGGAAAAAGACTACATTGCCTAATATGAATCGAATGACAGAATTATTCATGGCCTTACCTCAGTGTATCCAATATGGTTGCAAAACCTGTGTTGGTGGTGACAATTATAACTGTGTCTCCAACCTCAAGTGTATCTGAACCACTAGGAATAATAATTTGGCCATTGCGATTGATAGCGGCAACGAGGACATTGTCTTTAAACTCTAAGACAGAAAATGGCACGCCAGTAGCGGCAGATTTCTCTGTAATGTTGAACTCAATTGCCTCAACTTTTTGATCAAGGAGGTGGTAGAGGGTAATAATATCATTTCCATCTCCGGATGCACTTTTGGCGCGAACATATGCAATGATTGACTCTGCTGTAATGTGGCTAGGATAAATGATTGAGCCCAGATTCAACTGAGACAATACATTGTCAAAATTAATCCTATTAACCTTGGTAATAGCCTTGGCGTTGCTGACCTGATTAGCATATAAGGTGAGAAGAATATTCTCCTCATCAATGCCTGTAAGAGGAACAAAACTCTCGGCATATTCAAGGCCCTCCTCCTTGAGAAGGGACTCATCGCTACCATCACCATTGATAACAACAGCCTTTGGAAGGGCTGCTGCCAGTTCCTCGCATCGCTTCTTATTTCTTTCAATAATAGTAACGTCGATTTTGCTTTGAAGTAATAGTTTGGCCAAGTAGAAGGAAGCCTTTCCTCCACCTACAATAAGGGAATTCTTAACTTGTCTAGTTTTGAATCCGATTTCATTGAGGAAGGTGCGGGCGAATCTTCTGGCACCAACTACACAAACTATATCATCATGCTGGAATGTGAATTCACCAGATGGGATAACTACCGTATCCTGTCGCTTTACTGCAGCCACCAGGATACGGCTGTTGATTTTGCTGTTAAGGTCGCGGAGGGTAAGACCATCGAGAATGTTTCCTTGCTCCACTTTAAACTCAACCATTTCTGCCTGGCCATGGGCAAAGGATGATACATCTAGGGTGGCAGGTAGAGAAAGAATGGAAGAAATCTCTCGAGCAGTCTCAAACTCTGGGTTGATTATCATAACAAGACCCAGTTTCTCCTGCAGATATGTAATTTCTTTTGAATAATCAGGATTTCTGACACGGGCAATAGAAGCGCAATCACCAACCTGTTTAGCGATGGTGCAGCAGAGGAGGTTTAACTCGTCTGAGTTTGTGACTGCGATAATTAAATCGGCATCGTTAATTCCAGCCTCCAACTGTGTGCTGTAACTGGCTCCGTTGCCTTTAATTCCCATGATGTCATAGAGATTTGTAAGAGAGTCGATTTTATCTTGATTTTCGTCAATAATTACTATGTCGTGGCCCTCTTTTGAGAGACGGTCAACTAGGGTGCGGCCAACTTTTCCGCAACCTACAATAATAATTTTGAGGCCTCTTTTTTGAGGTTTAAATAAGGACATTTTACTTCCTCCAGAACATTTATTTCCAGAATCTAATATATCCTTTAAGGGAAAAAACTGCAAGTTATAATCGGATGTCCACTTTTCTGTTAATTTTCTTTGCTGCAGAGTATAGACTATTTAAATATGAAGAATCGTTTCCAAAGAATTCTTTAAATTTGCTGTGACTTAAGTTTTCAGCTGCAGATGAAGACAGGGACAAGGTGCCATCAGATTTTACAGTTATTCCAATATCCTTTAATTCATCGGCATGCTTCTTATTAAGGTTTTTAATTTCTTTAAGGGCGTTTTTTACGGAACTATCATTTGTACCATAGTGGCTGCTGGAGTCTATTGTTGCATTTACTGTATCGGTAAAGGCCATAAGTCTCTCCTGGGCAGACTTGTCGTCGACTTCTTCCCACTTGTAGTCCTTGAGTCGTCTGATAGCAGTCCTTAGGGCTGTGGAATCAGCAAAAGACAGAGTGCCACAAGTGGCCTCAGACCTGGCTGCTTTTTTAGTCAGGGCAGAGTTTCCGGCACCATAATATAATCTCAATGTGAGAGTGCTATTAATTGACAGACTCATAATGATATACCTCCATTTATTATTTCGGAAGAAAGCTATATTTTGTTTAGGTTTTATATTGAAGAGAAAGGCGTTTGAAGCTATAATCTAGGCAGTTTGATGAAAAGGAGAAAACTATGAATCAGGAGAAAGTCATTGTTATTGATTTTGGCGGTCAGTACAACCAGTTGGTTGCCAGGCGCGTCAGAGAATGTAACGTCTATTGTGAGATTTATTCTTACCGCACCCCTATCGAGCAGATCAAGGCCATGAATCCAAAGGGCATCATCCTTACCGGTGGTCCAAATTCATGCTATGTGGATGGGGCACCTACCTATTCCAAAGAGCTTTTTGAACTTGGCATCCCAGTCCTTGGACTCTGCTATGGCGCCCAGCTTATGATGCATATCTTAGGTGGCAAGGTGGAAAAGGCTCCTGTCAGAGAGTATGGCAAGACAGAGACATTTATTGATGGTGCAAGCAATAGTTTGTTTGCTGGTGTAGACAAGTCCACCATCGTCTGGATGAGCCACTTTGACTATATTTCAAAAACTGCTCCTGGTTTTGAAATAATTGCCCACACTGCAGACTGCCCAGTTGCAGCAGCAGCCTGTGAGGATAAAAAACTATACGCTATCCAGTTCCATCCTGAGGTGCTACATACAGTTCAGGGAAAGGACATTCTCCACAACTTTGTTCGTAATATTTGTGGTACAGAAGGGTCATGGCGTATGGACTCATTCGTTGAGCACACCATCACAGAAATTCGTGAAAGAGTTGGCGCAGGCAAGGTGTTACTTGCTCTTTCAGGTGGCGTTGACTCATCAGTGCTTGCAGCCCTTCTTGCAAAGGCAATTGGTAAGCAGTTGACCTGCGTATTTGTAGACCATGGACTTCTCAGAAAAAATGAAGGGGATGAGGTAGAAAGTGTATTTGGACCAAATGGGTCTTTCGATATCAACTTTGTCCGGGTTAATGCAGCAGATAGATATTACGCAAAACTGGCCGGCGTAGAAGAGCCAGAGCGCAAGCGCAAAATCATCGGCGAGGAATTCATCAGAGTATTTGAAGAAGAAGCAAAGAAAATCGGGGCTGTGGACTTCCTGGCCCAGGGCACAATTTACCCTGACGTTGTGGAGTCAGGCCTTGGGGGAGAGTCAGTTGTAATCAAGTCCCACCACAATGTTGGCGGCCTTCCTGACTATGTTGATTTCAAGGAAATCATCGAGCCACTTCGCAACCTTTTCAAGGATGAGGTCCGTCAGGTAGGTCTAGAGTTGGGCCTGCCAGAATATCTTGTATTCCGTCAGCCATTCCCTGGCCCAGGCCTTGGAATTCGTATCATCGGTGAGGTTACAGCAGAAAAGGTCCGCATCGTACAGGATGCCGACTACATCTATAGAACAGAACTGGCCGAGGCTGGCCTTGATAAACTCCCAGACCAGTATTTTGCAGCCCTTACCAACATGCGATCAGTTGGTGTAATGGGAGATGAGCGTACCTACGATTATGCAGTAGTACTCCGCGCCGTCGAGACTGTAGACTTCATGACAGCCGAGGCCTCTGAGATTCCATTCGACGTCCTCCAGCGCGTCATGAGCCGCATCATAAATGAGGTCAAGGGCGTCAACCGCGTATTCTACGATTTGACTTCTAAGCCACCAGGCACTGTGGAGATGGAATAGGTTTTAGGCCCCGAGAACATTGAAATTTCAATGTTCTCGGGGCTTTTTGATTTTGTGACAATAAAATGACAATATGCAATGTATTGGTGTTGACATTTTTATGCTAAATGGTTATATTTCTATCATCTATTTGAAAGATGATATTTTTCTATCACTATCTAGGCAGATTGTTTCATTTCGCCACTTATCCAGGGTGAATTTATTAGATTTATTTGAGGTTTATAGAGGACAATGCATCCCAAAACCTTGATTTGGCTAGCAAGGATGTATACCAAATTTTAGTTGTGCATCCCGTTAATTAAAAACTCTAATTTGGGATGCATAAGCATCAGACACTATGCATCCCAAATTGGTCTAATTGAAAAATTGGTTGCATAATACGTTGGGAATAAGAAGTATATGGTAGAAATCAAGGAAAAATAAGGTGATTTACGCATCCCATAATGGTAAAAGCCTTACAAAGGATGCATAGCTGAAGAATTGTAATATTGTTTATGCATCCTAATTAGTAGAAGTATTAAATATGGATGCACAACTGAAGAAAAATGGAGGAAGAGTTGAGAAATTACAAAGAAGAATTAGTAGAACAGCTAAAAGAACTAGATGAATTGATTAAAAATAATACTAAAAATTTATCCAAACTCAAGAAGTTGCCAGACTGTGGCGTAAAAGCTTCAACGGTACGGGGGTGCGACCAATATTATTTGGTTGATAAAGAAACAGGTAAGCGTATATATGCGGGAAAAGAGAAAAGTAAGCTTGTTCACGGACTTATTCAAAGAGATTATGCCTTAGCAACAGATAAAAAGCTTGTTGAATTAAGAAAGAAACTTGATAAGTTTATTTCAAACTACGATATAAGTGATATTTCAGTATTATATGAAAAATTGCCGGAAGCTAGGAAGCATGTGATAGTTCCGATAATAGAACCAGAGGATAGTTATATTGCAAAATGGCTGTCTAATCACCCAGGTCAGCAAAACTCATTTCCCGAAGATGGAATATATCGCACAAATCGAGGTGAGATGGTGCGCTCTAAATCTGAGAAGATTATTGCTGATGCTTTGGAAAAGTACAAAGTGCCATACCAATATGAGCCAATGCTTGAGCTGGGATATAACACTATTTACCCTGATTTTGTGGTTTTAAACATTAGAACACGAAAGACTATATATTGGGAGCATTTAGGAATTGTTTCAGATATAGAGTATGCAACAAAGAACTTCAAGAAGATACAAGGCTATGAGAAAAATGATTATCTGTTAGGTAGAGATTTGATTATTACTATGGAATCGGCGGAGGCTCCAATTGATGTGAAGCTTGTTGAAAAGAAAATAAAAGAATTTTTGCTGTAGTTCTGATGC
>JAIKWH010000073.1 GCA_024684955.1 Pseudobutyrivibrio sp. | reverse complement strand
TTAAAGACGATAAGGTAGATAGGTTCAAGGTGTAAGTGTGGTAACACATTCAGCTGATGAATACTAATAGATCGAAGGTTTATTCAAAGAAGATGAATAGCGAGTTAATTCGCATACTGTATGAAGTTTTGAGGTTGCTATAAACCTTATGGCCTCATGGCTCAGTTGGTTAGAGCGCCGCCCTGTCACGGCGGAGGTCGAGGGTTCAAGTCCCTCTGGGGTCGTTTATATTGTTTGGGATCTTAGCTCAGCTGGGAGAGCATCTGCCTTACAAGCAGAGGGTCACAGGTTCGAGCCCTGTAGGTCCCATTTTAACTGAATATTTATTATCATGGGCGGTTTCCCGAGTGGCCAAAGGGGACAGACTGTAAATCTGCTGCAAATTGCTTCGGTGGTTCGAATCCACCACCGCCCATCTTTTTTATTATCGCGGGATGGAGCAGTCTGGAAGCTCGCCGGGCTCATAACCCGGAGGTCGGTAGTTCAAATCTATCTCCCGCAACTACGTGCCCAGATAGCTCAGTTGGTAGAGCAGAGGACTGAAAATCCTCGTGTCGTTGGTTCGATTCCGACTCTGGGCACTTTTATTTTGCAAAAAATTCCTTCAAGTATTTGCTTGGAGGTTTTTTTATTTTCGAGTTTTAATGCTTAATAAATAAAGGTATAATGAGCCTAAAGTTATAAAATAATAAGAGGTGACGTGATGAAAATTGTATTTCTTGACAGAAAATCAATAGGTGAAGATATAGACCTAGCCGGATTTGAAAAGTTTGGACAGGTTATTACCTACGACTATTCAACAGTTGAGGAAGCTGCAGAGAGAACAGTTGATGCTGATATCATCGTATTAAACAAGGTTCCTGTTAATAAAGATACTATTGGCAATGCTAAGAATTTAAAGTTGGTATGTGTTACTGCTACAGGTACCAACAATTTGGATAAGGACTACCTTGCTAGTAGAAAGATTGAGTGGAGAAATGTAGCTGGGTATTCTACAGAAGCAGTTGCCCAGCATACTTTTGCCTTACTCTTTTATTTGATGGAGCATCTTAATTATTACGATCAGTATGTTAAAAGTGAAAAGTATGTAGACGATAAAATGTTTACTCATTTTGAGAATAAATTCCACGAATTGTCAGGCATGACCTGGGGAATCATCGGATTGGGCGCTATAGGAAAGAGGGTAGCCCAGATTGCTCAGTGTTTTGGAGCAAATGTTATTTACTATTCTACAAGCGGAAAGAATCATGAAAATGATTACAAGGAAGTAGATTTTGAACATTTACTGACTCAGTCAGATATTGTTTCTATTCATGCTCCACTCAATGACAATACCATGCATTTAATTGATATGAAGGCACTTTCTAAGATGAAAGAAAATGCAATTCTTATCAATGTTGGCCGCGGTCCAATAATAGTTGAAAAAGATTTGGCCCAAGCCTTGGATGATGACTTAATTGCAGGTGCTGGCCTTGATGTACTTGATATTGAGCCAATGAGTCAGGATAACCCTTTGAGAAACATTAAAGATAGCAACAAACTATTAATTACCCCTCATATTGCCTGGGCGGCAGTAGAGGCTAGACAGAGATTAATGAAAATTATAGAGGGACAGGTCAAGGAATACCTTGATTCTGTTGAGGAATAATTATTTTCCCAGATTCTATCTAATATAGAATCTGGGTCTTTTTTTGACCCTAGTTGAGCAAAAAAAGACTTATAGCAGAGCCAGTAGGCATAGAAATAGAAGATTTAGTAAAATAGGGCTTTATTGAAAGAATAGTTGAAACGTGTTACCATAGGCTTGCACGGCGTAATAAATATGATGTGCAAGGAGAAGTGTTATGTTTGTTGGTAGAAATGCTGAAATTAAAGCGCTAAACGGGTTTTTCGAAAAGAAGGGTGCAGGTCTAGCAGTGGTATCAGGTTCCTATGGGGTGGGAAAGACTGAGTTACTAAAGGAATTTTCCAAGGATAAGGAGAGTTTCTATTTTGACGCTTATGAGACAACTGCCAAGCATTTATCTGAAATATTAGGGGGCATGCTGGGATTAAAGACTGCTTGTTCTGCAGATTTATTCTGCCAGGAGATACTAAATCGTGCCGATTCACAAAAGCAGTTAGTAATTCTCGACCAATACCCAAATATAGTAAAGGCTGACCCTGATTTTAATAAGACTTTACTATCTTATTTTAATGGAAAGTGGAAAAACAAGCCTATTAAGCTAGTACTTTGTGGGGATGCTTTTTCTCTAATGGAAAAGTATGTATATGGTAGCAAGGCTGCTTGGAATCCTAATATTAGCCTTCACCTTTCACTTAATCCACTGGGGTTTTATGACTCATGCCAGTTTTTTATGGATGCTAGCCCTAGCGAGGCAGCCTATCTCTATGGAATAAGCGGTGGATACCCATACAATCTAATTAGAATTGCTGGTATGATGGGCCACAAGGACTTTAGCAAATATTCTCGAGAAATAGGCGAGAACAGATTAAAAGATATAACAAGTGGTTTATACTTAGATAAAGAAACAGGGACTGGGCTCAAGCCAGAGACTATTATGTCTCAAGAACTGAGAGAGTTGTCATATTACAATCATTTGCTCGTCAGCCTAGCCAAGGGAATATATAGGGTAAACCAGATTTCTGCTGAGGTTGAAAAACCAAAGGACGTAGTGGTTCCATATTTGAATTCACTGATGGGAATTGGAATATGTAGGAAAGAAACCGCAGTAACAGAAATTACCAATAGAAAAAAAACCAGATATTCAATAGCAAATCTAAACACTCTTTTCTGGTATATGTACATTGTAGAAAACTACGAGGATTACATCCAAGGCAATATAGATTTACTATGGAATAAGATAGAGCAAGACCTGGATAAATATATGGAAAGAGTATTTATCCAGATTTGCGGAGAATATTTACAGGATAGAAGCGATAAAAACCTGCTTCCATTTACAGTGGAAGTAATAGGCAACTGGTGGGTTAACGACGAGGAAAAGGGCACAAGTGATGGATTTGATTTGGTGTCTCTCGGCAAATGCGAGGGAAAATCAGCCACAATTTACTGTCAGTGCTATTATAATGACGCACCTATCGAGGTTGCACAATTAAAGGTTTTGATTGAAAAGACAAAACAACTACATCGCCAGGGAGACGCATTTTATATTGTTTTCTCCAAGGCTGGATTTAATGAAAATGCTATTACCATTTCATCAGCGATTAAAAACATTATGTTGATAACACTGGATGAAATGCGATAGATACAGTGGGTTAAACCATATAAGGCAGCGGAAGCTGTGAAATTTTCAGGAGGAAGAAAATGACAAATCAAGAGCTAGCTAAAACTGCGATTGAGATTCGTAAGGGCATTATAGAAGGTGTTCATGCCGCAAAGGCTGGACATCCAGGCGGATCCCTTTCAGCAACAGAGGTGTTCACTTATTTATATTTTGAAGAGATGAACATCGACCCAAAGAACCCAAATAAGGCAGACAGGGACAGATTCGTACTGTCAAAGGGTCATACGGCACCGGGACTTTATGCTGCCCTTGCACAGAGAGGATTTTTCCCAGTAGAAGAGCTCAAGGGACTCAGAAGTATAGGTTCTCATCTTCAGGGACATCCATGTGTTCAGCATACACCAGGTATTGATGCTTCTTCAGGTTCTCTTGGACAGGGTATTTCTGTGGCAGTTGGAATGGCTCTTTCTGCTAAGTTATCAAATGATGACTATAGGGTATATACACTTTTGGGAGATGGAGAGATTCAGGAAGGTCAGGTTTGGGAAGCAGCAATGTTTGCTGGAGCAAAAAAACTGGACAATCTTTGCGTAATCGTAGACAACAACGGACTGCAGATCGACGGTCCTGTTGATGAGGTTAACAATCCATACCCAATCCCAGATAAATTTAAGGCATTCAATTTCCACGTTGTGGAAGTTTCTGATGGCAATGACTTTGATCAGTTGAGAGCCGCATTTAAAGAGGCTAGAGAGACAAAGGGTATGCCAACTGCTATTGTTATGAAGACAGTAAAGGGCAAGGGCATATCGTTCATGGAAAATCAGGTAGGATGGCACGGCAAGGCTCCTAATGATGAAGAGTATGCAATTGCTATGGAAGAATTAAAGAAAGCAGGTGAGCAGTAATGGCAGATGTTAAGAAAATCGCAACTCGTGATAGCTACGGAAATGCTCTTGTAGCCTTAGGAGAGAAGTATGATAATCTGGTAGTTCTTGATGCAGACCTTGCTGCCGCTACAAAGACAGGGGTTTTCAAGAAGGCATTCCCAGATCGCCACATCGACTGCGGAATTGCAGAGTCAAATATGGTAGGTATAGCAGCTGGTCTTGCCAGCACAGGCAAAGTACCTTTCTGCTCTTCATTTGCAATGTTTGCAGCAGGTAGAGCCTTTGAGCAGGTTAGAAATTCAGTTGGTTACCCACATCTCAATGTAAAAATTGGCGCAACTCACGCTGGTATTTCAGTAGGCGAGGATGGAGCAACCCATCAGTGCAACGAGGATATTGCCCTTATGCGTACAATCCCAGGCATGACAATCATCAATCCTTCTGATGATGTGGAGGCGATGGCAGCTGTTGAGGCAGCATACAAGATGGATGGCCCTGTATACCTTAGATTTGGTCGTCTGGCTGTACCAGTTATAAATGACAATGCTGATTATAAGTTTGAAATCGGCAAGGGCGTAGTCCTGAGAGAGGGCAAGGACCTGACAATTATCGCTACAGGCCTTGAGGTAAATGAGTCTCTCGAGGCAGCAAAGAAATTGGCAGAGGAAGGAATCGATGCTGAGGTTATCAACATCCACACTATCAAGCCAATTGATGATGCTCTAATTGTAAAGAGTGCAGCAAAGACAAAGAAGGTTGTGACCGTAGAGGAGCATTCAATCATCGGCGGTTTAGGCGGTGCAGTAGCAGAAGTATTGTCAGAACAGTGCCCTACAAAGATGTTGCGCATTGGAGTAAAAGATACCTTTGGAGAGTCAGGTCCTGCAGTTAAACTGTTAGAGAAGTATGAACTTGATGCTGCAGGTATTTACAAGCAGATTAAGGCTTTTTTGTAAAATTAATGACTAAAAGAATGTATTAAAAATCTTACATGGACATTATTTGTCCATGAGAGAATCTGATTTATATTAAAAGAGACATAGTAGCAATTAAACTACTATGTCTCTTATTTTTAAATACAAACTCCAGGCCCTACATTAGAATGCAGTTTTGCTGGTGAATTTAGAATCCTAAACAAACTTGTATTTTGTGGTTGAGTGAACCTTTAGGCCTGCCTTTGCGATAGGCTGCTCAAAGGATGGAACATTTACAGCATTAGGGAAATACTGTGATTCGAAACATACTCCATATCTCTTGTCATATGTAAAGTCACCCTTTCCAACATGAGTTGAATCAAGATAATTGCCTGCGTATAATTGCATGCCTGGAAGGGTGGTGTAAACTTCCATCTTGCGTCCGCTTTCAGGATCCTCTAAAGTGCAGCAAGGCTTGTCCATGGTGTGATGGTTGAGACAATAGTTGTGATCAAAACCGCCAGCCCAGTTAAGTTGGTCGTAATCAACTTCTGTATCACGTATAAGTGGTTTAGGAGTAGTGAAATCCATAGGTGTGCCCTTTACATCCCTACACTCCCCATGAGGAATTGACTCTGGGTCCGTATGGGTATATTTGTCAGCATCAATCCATACAATATGATTCATAACGGTGCCTGAATCATGACCATTTAAGTTGAAATAAGAGTGGTTGGTAGGATTAAAGATTGTATCCTTATCAGAAACTCCTGAGTAATCTAATTGAAGTGAATTGTCATCACCTAGAGTATATGTAATAGTAATGTCCATTTCTCCAGGGAATCCACATTCCATATCTGCCTTGTGACAGGTAAATGTAATGTGATGCTCATCAACAGATTCAACATCCCAAATGCGGTGATGCATTGGGTTAAATCCAGAGTGAAGATTATTTTTACCATCGTTGGCATCCAATGTGTATTCAACACCATTTAATGTGAATTTGCTGTCGCCAATTCTATTGCCATTAGGGCAGATACAGCAACCAAATCCAGGGGAATTAGTAAAATAATCCTCTAATTTTTCATAGCCTAAAACAACATCAGAAAGAAGGCCCTCATTGTCTGGAGCCCAAAGTTCCATCAGGTTGCAGCCGAAGTTCATAATTTTGGCCTGCATACCGTTCTTGTTGATTAAAGTATAGGCAAAGATTTCCTCTCCATTAGGGGTAAGACCTAATTTTTCCTTTTCCAAAATAACACCTCCCAATAAAAATATAAAAGTAGTAGTCCCAAAAAACTTGAAACTCTTTAGTGACAGTGGAATCAAATTGTCAGTAAGAATCCTGCATAGCAGGAAAAGAGTTTCATTGAATGTAAAAGTTGGTTAGTAAACAAAACCTTTATATAAATGATAAAGATATGACAGGATAAAAACAAGATTTTGGGGTCAAATAAACAAATTTAAAAAGTGAAAATGTCAAAGAAATGACATTGGAAAATTAAATCCTATTGTGGGACGAAGATAGGAAGATTAAAATAAAAATATGAGGAAAATTCGGGACAAGAAGGATAATAAAGCCTCAAAATTATATGGGCTATTAAAAGTTCAGATTGCACTGCTTATTCTCTTGATAGGGGCAGTTGCCTACTATTATTTGGGAGGATATGCTAGCCAGGTCTCACAGTTGAAAAGTGAGGCCTTATCTTACGTGCGCCAGTCTACAGTTGACACTTTTAGGCAGACAGAAACAAGCGAGGTATATGATGCCAAGGGCGAATTAATCTCTGTATTAAAGGGAGAAAAGGATGTTTATTATCTGACCTATAACGAAATTCCCCTTTATGTTACCCAGTCATTGATTTCCATTGAGGACAAAAAATTCTATAGCCACAAGGGCGTGGATTATAAGGCCATCATCAGAGCCTTTTATGCGATGATACAAAATGGTGAGGCTACCCAGGGTGGTTCCACAATCACACAGCAGTTGGCTAGAAATACCTTTTTGTCCAATGAGAAGACTTGGCAGAGAAAGGTGGAGGAAATATATATTGCCACCGAATTAGAAAAGAAATATTCCAAGGATCAAATTTTGGAATTCTATTTAAATAACGTATATTTTTCCAATGGATATTATGGAATTGGTGCAGCAGCAAAAGGTTATTTTAACAAGAGTGTAGATGAGTTGACCCTGTCAGAGATTTGCTATTTAATAGCAATTCCCAACAGCCCAAGTTATTATGACCCAGTGGTAAATCCTGAAAATACCCTAAGACGTAGGGATTTAATATTGGATGCCATGAGTGATGACAAGGCAATTAGCAAAGGGGCATACAATCAGGCACTAAATGAAAAAATAGAATTAAATAGGCCATCTAGCATTAAAAATGATTCTGTGGAAACATATACATATAATTGCGCCACCAGGATATTGATGGAAAAGGATGGATTTGAATTTAAAACAAATTTCTCAACAGAAAACGGGCGCAAGGCCTACGAGCAGTCTTACAGGGAGTCCTACGATAAATGGAACACTTCCCTATTTACCTCAGGATATAGGATTTACACTACAATCGATTTAAACAAGCAGGAGGAATTGCAGAGGACTATCGACGAGAATTTGGCCAACTTTACGGAGGTCAATGAAGAGGGAATATACCAACTGCAGGGAGCAGGAGTTTGTATAGATAATGAAAGTGGTATGGTGGTGGCAATTGTGGGAGGCAGGAGCCAGGACATCAAGGGATATACCCTAAATCGAGCCTTCCAAAGCTACAGGCAGCCAGGCTCATCGATTAAGCCACTGATAGTTTACACACCAGAATTGGAAAGGGGATACAGGCCTGACACCCTTGTGATTGACCAGGAGATAGAGGACGGACCGGAGAATTCTGATGGAGTATACCAAGGGGAGATGACCCTCAGAGATGCGGTGATGAAATCAAAGAATACCATTGCATGGCAACTATATGAGGAACTCACTCCTGAGGTGGGAATTCAATATTTAAAAAATATGGGATTCTCCCAAATAAGGGAGGATGACTACGGCATGGCAGCCTGTCTGGGAGGCCTGACAGTTGGAGTATCCCCTCTAGAGATGGCCACAGCCTATGAAACTATCGAAAATGACGGATATTTACGCAAGGCAAACTGCATTTCTAAAATAACAGATACAGAGGGAAATGTTATTTATGAAGCCCAGCCCGAGGAGACCAAAATATATGATGAAAATGCAAGCAGAACCATGACAAGTATGCTACAATCGGTTATGATTGAAGGAACAGCAAGGTCTGCAAGGCTTGAGGAAATGCCATGTGCAGGCAAGACTGGAACAACAAATAGCAATCGTGATGGATGGTTTGTTGGATACACTGGGTATTACACCACTAGCATCTGGGTAGGTTATGATATACCAAAAAAGGTGGAGGGTCTGACTGGATCTTCTTATCCTGCCAGAATATGGAAAGATTATATGACTAGCCTGCATGATGGGCTCATTGCAAAAGATTTTAAGGCGCCAATAGAGTATTTAGATGACATGGAACAGGTTGCTGAACCAGAAATTATAGAGGATGAGCAAGTGGAGAACCAGGAGGAAACTGGTGATTCACAAAGGGTTACTATGACATTTGAGGGAACAGAAATCCCAGAGGGATTGATTCCTGATAATGCGACTAACATAGAAATAACAACTACTACAGAATAATATTGGAGGGAAAGAAATGGCGAAGTACGGTTTTGGCTTGGATTTGGGAGGAACAACTTGCAAATGTGGATTGTTTACTACTGAGGGTGAGCTACTAGACAAGTGGGAGGTAAAGACAGATACCTCTAATGGAGGAGCAAATATCCTAAAGAATCTTGCAAAGACAGTCTTTGACAAGATGGCTGAAAAGAATATTGATAAAGAGGATGTTTGGGGTGTAGGAATAGGAATTCCTGGACCAATAGATGCCAGCGGCGTGGTTAATAGATGTGTTAATCTGGGATGGGGCAAATTTAATGTGGAAGAAGAATTTGCAAGCCACATGGACGGCATCAAGGTAAAGGCAGGAAATGATGCCAATGTTGCCGCTCTTGGAGAGGCATGGATGGGAGCCGCAAAGGAATATTCCAGCTCTGTAATGATTACACTTGGCACTGGTGTTGGTGGTGGAGTAATTATTGACGACAAGATTGTAAGTGGCTCTACAGGTTCTGCTGGTGAAATCGGACACATGAGAGTGGATTACGAAGAGGAAAATGCCTGCGGATGTGGAAATCATGGATGCCTGGAGCAATATTGCTCAGCAACAGGAATTGCCAGACTTGCTAGAATTAAGTTAGCTCAGACAAGCGATGCAAGTTCTCTGAGAGATTATGATGAGATAGATGCGAAGGCAGTATTAGACGAGGCAAAGAAGGGTGACAAGTTAGCAATTGAGGTTGCAACAAAGGCTTGTGCATATCTGGCTCAAGGTATGCAGGTTCTCTCAGTTGTAGCAAACCCAGAGGCATTTGTTATTGGTGGCGGTGTGTCAAAGGCTGGCCAGTACTTGATTGATTTAATTCAGCAGGAATATGACAAGATTGCATTCCACGGATGCTTAGATACAAAGATTGTACTTGCTTCACTTGGAAATGACGCTGGAATTTACGGCGCTATGAAGCAAATAATGTAAAATAAAGAGAGTATCTTATAACAGGTGTTATGGGATACTCTCTATTTATCGGGGTGTGGCTCAGTTGGTAGAGCACTGCGTTCGGGACGCAGAAGTCGTGGGTTCGAATCCCGTCACTCCGACTCCAGTAAAAAAGTTTTATCTAAAGATTGGATAATTGAGGCAATTAAAGAGGCCCTTTTTATAGAATTAATTGGCCTAATGCCAATACCAATCATAATATAGCGGACATATCCACTGCCTGCTTCTGAAAGCATTTCAGTTAAGATTCCACATATTTTTTTATCATCAAGGAATAGGTCTCCTGCATCAGTGTATGATATTGCACTTGTATTTAAGTATTCATTAATAGATTTGGCGACGATCTGTGCCACTTTTGGAGTGATAGTCTTTGGGTCAAGAGTAAAGTCAGGTCTAATGAGGTAGGAAGCATAGATACTCTTGTTGTCTGGAGAATCAAAATTTGACCCAGCCCTGCCCCGGCCTGCCGTCTGGCAAGAAGCAATCACAATCTGACCAGATAAAGCCCCCTCCTCTGCCAACTCATGGAGTTTGACATTGGTAGAATTTACTGTGTCAAGTATTGCAACAGATTCAAGTCTTTTAGCGGGGAGAATGCCTAGCAATTCTCCAGGATTTATTAGATTTGGATCAGAGGTAATCAGGTAGCCCTTGCGATTGATGGCATCAATGTCGTAGCCCTCGGATCTAATAGCAGAAACTGCTTTATTTACAGCACTCCTAGATAGACCTAGGCTTTGGGCAATTTCCTGGCCAGATATATATAGATTATTATTTGACGCTTTTAGTATCTGATTTAGCACCAGATATTTAGATGGAATCATATCTATCCCCCTTTAAGGGTATTTTAACACAGATTCATGGGTAAGAAATTCGAAATTGAGAAATGTACACCACTATAAAAATAGGGTGGACATTTAAAATGCCCTTATGTATACTGTCTATGACACAATGAGATAGGACAAAGGGAGGAAAAAATGACAAAGAGTAAATTTGCTACAAGAGATGTTGCATTAACTGGCCTGATGGCAGCGGTAATTTGCATATGCGGACCACTATCAATACCTATTGGGGTAATCCCAGTTTCACTAACACCGTTTGCCATAATGCTGGCGGTTGAGATTCTAGGCAGAAACAGGGGAACCATGGCATGCCTCATTTATCTATTGATTGGCCTGGTGGGATTGCCAGTATTTTCTGGATTCTCAGGAGGAGTAGGAAAATTGTTTGGACCAACGGGAGGATTCCTTTTCTCCTTTGCATTTATGACACTAATAGCAGGCACATTTATTGACAAATTCTCCAATGTGATAATGCATATGCTAGGGGGAATACTTGGACTAATATTTTTATATGCTATTGGAACCTTGTGGTTGAGTTTTCAGGCTTCCATGACGATACCACAGGCACTTGCAGCAGCGGTAATTCCATTTGTTCCAATGGATATAGCAAAGATAGTTCTTGCAGTACTGCTTGGAAAGGCTGTAAAAGAAAGAATAAAAATATTTGGATAAAGAAAACTCTCTAGGAATCCAGTGGATTCTTAGAGAGTTTTTAATAATTTATTTTTTTACGACACCAGAATATCCGTGCTCAATAAGTTGGCAGGTCTGGGATACCAGAGTGTCAAATGGAATCTTCTTTTTATCCTTTAGCCAGTTTCGATAGATGCAGGTAATTGCAACTGTGTATGAGCGGACAATTGATGGGTACTGGGTCATCTCAAAGAATTTTGTAAATTGTTTGCTGCGAAGGACGGTATCAGTTACCGCATCATAGAAGAATGAGTAGTGATCATCGCAGAGGAGTTTCTGCTGGATTTCATTACAATCTTCCATATATTGATAAAAGTTGGCAATGCAACCTGCCATATTTAGTTTTTCTGCTTCATCTCCGATTTTTTCTAAAATATCTGATACTATTTCTTCCTCTATTTCGGCTACTAAATCATCAAGGCCAGAATAATGTAAGTAAAATGTTTTTCTGTTGATGCCTGCACGATCAGTCAAATCTGTAATAGAAATATCACTATAATTTCCCTCTAAAACTAATTCATAAAAAGCCTTTCTTATAGAGGCGATAGTTCTACGCACACGTAAATCTTTGCTTCGTTCTCTCATATGATCTGCTCCTTTTCTGAAAGTTTTTGATTTTCATCAGATAATCAAAAACCGGATTTGTAGCCAGATAAAATTCTGAATGGCTAGTAATTTCCTGCTTCTGCGGTTCTTTGTCTACTATACCACGGAAAAAGTCCCCTGAGGAATTTTTAATAGTTTTTTAATAGTTTTTTTATTGCTTCGTCACAATTTGCAGAGTATAATCAGAATTACTCCGAAACCGAACAATACGGAAGCGGACAATTTCTAAAATTAGTTGATTAATCAGATGAGGGGAACTAGGAGATGAGTGATAAATTTGATAATGAAGATTTAAGACATATAGGCTTTTGGCTGGAGAATATTTCTCGAGAAATAAAGAAGGCTATAGGTCGAGGATTGATAAACACTGAGGACTGCGGCGAGTCTGCCTGCAATAAAAGCGGATGGATTCTTGGTTTTATAAAAAGGCATGATGGGCCTGTGTATCAAAAGGATATAGAGGCAATACTGGGAATGCCAAAGTCTACATTGGCTGATATTTTACAGTCCATTGAGAAGGAAGGTTACATACAAAAGCTACCGGTAAAAGATGGGGATAGTCGAAAGAAGGAGATTATCCTAACGGAAAAGGGCCTGGCATATACAAATGCAGTGGAGGAGCAAATCTGCGCTGTGGAAAAGTATATTATCAAGGACATTTCCAAGGAGGATCTGGCGGTTACAAGGCGGGTTTTAGAGCAGATAAAGAAAAATGCGAGTGAATATGGATTAGACATAAATTAAAGGAGGAAAAGGAATTGTTAAAAAGACTGCTAAAGGAAGTAAAGGAATATAAATTGCCGGCCTTTTTGACTCCAGTTTTTATGATTCTGGAGGTTGCTATGGAAATGTTCATACCACTTCTCATTGCAGATTTGGTAGATAAGGGCATACAAGTAGGCAACATGAAAGAGATTTATATCATCGGTAGTCAGATGATAGTTTGCGCTGTTATAGGACTGTTTGGCGGAGTTATGGGAGGCGTGCTGGGCAGCAAGGCCTCTGCAGGATTTGCCAAAAATCTCCGCAAGAAAATGTTTGAAAGAATCCAGACATTTTCCTTCGAGAATATTGATAAGTTTTCAACAGCAGGACTTGTCACCAGGCTTACAACTGATGTAACAAATGTGCAAAACGCCTTTATCATGGTACTGAGAATGGGATTTAGAGCCCCTGTTACAGTTATAGTTGCCATGATTTTGTCATTTAGGATTAATGCAAGGCTTGCCAGCATATTCTTAGTAGCCATGCTAATAATCCTTGTAATCATGGTATTCATGATGACAAAGACAAGGACTTTATTTGAAACTCTGATGAAAAAATATGATGACCTGAATGGATCAGTACAAGAAAATGTAACTGGTATTAGAGTGGTTAAGGCATACGTTAGAGAGGCTTTTGAGAAGACCAAGTTTTTGAAGGGAAGCCAGGGAATCTATGAGGCAGCAACAACAGCTGAAAAGATGTTGGCATTTGTTTCTCCAATCATGAACTTTATTGTTTATACCTGTATTATTCTCATCAGCTGGATTGGGGCCCACCTAATCGTTGTTGATCAGACACTATCAACTGGTCAGTTGGTTTCATTATTCTCATATTGCATGAATATACTGATGTCACTTATGTTCTTTGCAATGATTTTTGTAATGATAACCATGTCTGTAGCAAGCATGCGAAGAATATATGAGGTTTTAGAGGAAGAGAGCACAATTCAAAACGGAGAAAACCCTATATATGAGGTAAAAGATGGGTCTGTTGAGTTTAAGGATGTTGTGTTTGGTTACAACAAGACTGCCGAAAGACCGGTTCTAGACCACATTAATGTAAAGGTAAAGTCCGGTGAGACTATAGGTGTTATAGGAGGAACTGGATCAGCCAAGTCCACATTGGTAGCCATGATTTCTCGTCTCTATGACGTAGACCAGGGCCAGGTCCTTGTGGGCGGCATAGACGTAAAAGATTACGATGTGGAGACTATTAGAAATGAGGTTTCCGTTGTGCTGCAGAATAATGTCTTGTTTGCTGGAACAATAGCAGAAAACCTGCGATGGGGCGATAAGAATGCCACAGATGAGCAGATCGCAAGGGCTGCAAGACTTGCCTGTGCAGAGGAATTTATTGAGAAATTCCCGGATGGATATAATACCCATATAGAGCAGGGCGGAACCAATGTATCCGGTGGACAAAGACAGAGACTTTGTATTGCCAGAGCCCTTCTTAAAAAGCCAAAGATTTTGATTCTGGACGATTCTACATCTGCAGTTGACACTGCTACAGATGCTAAAATCCGCAAGGCTTTTAGGGAAGAAATTCCTAGTACAACAAAATTTATTATCGCCCAGCGAGTTTCATCTGTAATGGATGCTGACAGAATTATCGTTATGGACGACGGAAAGATAGACGACTTTGGAACCCATGAGGAGTTGCTTGAGAGAAACACCATCTACAAGGAGGTTTACGCTCAGCAAACAGGACAGGGCAACGGAGACTTTGATCAGAAAGGAGGCGAGGACTAATGGCTAGAGGACCACAACCAGGAGCACTGGGAAAAATGACAAAAGAGCAGAAGGCCCAAAGACGAGGAGTCCTTGGCCGCCTGATGAAATATGTGGGTAAGAAATACCCAATTCAACTCATTGTTGTAGTAATTTGTATATTTGTGGCTGTAATTTGTAACGCCAAGGGAACTGCCTTTATGCAGGACCTTATTGACGGTTACATTGTGCCAATGGTGCAGAATAATTCTACAGATTTCGGACCGCTGGCACATGCCATTCTCCACTTGATTTTCTACTATGCCATAGGTATAGCGGCAACATTTACTTTCAACTGGATTATGATTTTTGTTGCTCAGGGTTCCCTCCGCGACCTGAGAAATGAAATGTTTGAGAAGATGGAAGACCTGCCAATCAGATACTTTGACACCCATGCCCATGGGGACATTATGTCTATATACACCAACGATATAGACACATTAAGACAGGTAGTATCCCAGAGTTTTCCACAGATAATAAACAGTTCAATCACTATAGTAACAGTATTTGTATACATGCTGATGATGTCTAAGACACTGACATTTGTGACAGTGGCAATGGTTGGTGTAATCATGTTTGCAACCAAGGTTTTGGCTGGCACATCAGGCAAATTCTTTAGGAAACAGCAGCAGTCTCTTGGTGCCTTGAATGGTAACATCGAAGAGATTATGAATGGTCAAAAGGTAGTAAAGGTATTCTGCCATGAAAATGAAGTCATTGAAGACTTTAACAAGTTGAATGAAGACCTCTTCGAGAATGCTTACAAGGCCAATAGGCTTGCCAACATTTTGGGACCTGTAAATGCCCAACTGGGAAATGTAAATTATGTAATTTGTGCTGTGGTTGGTAGTATCTTGGCTATCAATGGATGGACAGGACTGACTCTGGGTGCATTGGTTTCGTTTTTACAGTTTACAAGATCATTCAACATGCCAATTATGCAGGTATCTCAGCAGTTCCAGTCGATTGTTTTGGCTATGGCTGGAGCAGAGAGAGTGTTTGGCCTCATAGATGAGGAGCCTGAGACAGATGAAGGCTATGTAATGCTTGTAAATGCCAAGGAAGAAAATGGCCAAATTGTTGAGACTAAAGAGCACACAGGAATGTGGGCATGGAAGCATTATCACAAGGCTGAGAATACAACAACCTACCAGAAGTTGACTGGTGACATCGTATTTGATGACGTAGATTTTGCCTACAATCCAGAAAAGACAGTTTTACACAATATTAAACTATTTGCCAACTCAGGACAGAAGATAGCCTTTGTTGGCGCCACAGGTGCTGGTAAGACTACAATTACAAACCTAATTAACAGATTCTATGATATTGCTGATGGAAAGATTAGATATGATGGAATAAATGTAAACAAGATTAAGAAGGGTGACCTCAGAAGGTCCCTTGGCATAGTGCTACAGGATACCCACCTCTTTACAGGAACTATTGCAGACAATATCAGATATGGAAAGCTAGACGCAACAGAAGAGGAAGTTATTGCAGCAGCAAAACTTGCCAATGCAGATTCCTTTATCAGGAGATTGCCTCAGGGCTATGACACTGTAATAAAGGGTGATGGAGGTAACTTATCTCAAGGACAGAGACAGCTCCTTGCCATTGCAAGAGCAGCAATTGCAGACCCTCCAGTGCTTATCTTGGATGAGGCAACAAGTTCAATTGATACTAGAACTGAAAAGATTGTCCAGGACGGTATGGATAAATTGATGCATGGCCGCACTACGTTTGTAATTGCCCACAGACTTTCTACCATTAGGAATTCAGATTGTATTATGGTACTGGATCAGGGAAGAATTATTGAGAGAGGAAGCCACGAGGAACTCATAAATGAGGGTGGCAAATACTATCAGTTATATACTGGAAAAATACAGAATGCATAAAAAAAGCCCGGCTCCGAAAGGAGCCGGGTAATTTTTATTAAGCCTGTGAATCAAGGAATGTGTTGATTTCCTCAACAAGATCGTCAGCATCGATACCATGTACCATAGCAGCCTCCTCGATTGTTTCCATCTGTGAAGATGGGCATCCAAGGCAATGCATGCCGATATTAAGTAAAATAGGAGCTACATTTGCATCAATTGTAAGTAACTCGCCAATCATAGTAGACTTATTAACTCTTGCCATAATATAAATTTCCTTTCTTTTATATTTCGTGAAGTTATAATACCACTAAATTGGTAGGAATTCAATTTGCAAAAGGCATTGTGGCAAAAAATGTACAATTTAGTTTTGCGCAACTAAAACCCGAGGCTGGATAATTGTGTACACAATTATCGAGAATGTTAGTGGAAAGTAACGATAGTTAGGCACATATAACCCTCGAAAGCCTTGAATTTTCTGGTATTGGGTAAAAAACAATTTTGTACTTGAATAAGACACAATTTCGGTGTATATTGAGTTTATCAAAGATTGATAATTTTCAAACGAAATTAAGGAGGAGTTTAATAATGGCATACGTTATTTCTGATTCATGTGTTTCATGTGGTACATGCGAGCCTGAGTGTCCAGTAGGCGCTATTTCACAGGGCGATACACAGTTCAACATTGATGCAGCAGCATGTGTTGAGTGTGGTACTTGTGCAGGTGTTTGCCCAACAGGAGCTATCTCACAGGGCTAATTCATTAGTATGAAACTAAAAGGACATCCCATAGGGATGTCCTTTTTATTTGTGAAATCTTAAAAAGAAAACCCACACCTAAAAGGTGTGGGCTGTTTTTATATTTTGGCCAAAGTCTGAAGAGCAGTATTTTTAACAATAGTCTCATAATGCTCAGACATGTATTGGTCGGTGCCAATAACGCAATTTTGCTGGTCACCATATTCTGCAAGGATATTGCAGAGCCTGTTGTAGTTTTCTGGAGTGTCATCTGATTTGCTGACCACCAGATAGTATAGATCCCCAGGACTCTTGTAAAGAGAATTCTTGCCGATGTAAAAGCTAGCCAAAAGTGTAGATAAATCCATGAGCTCCTCTAAGGAATCAAAGACAAACATCTTTGTGATATCTACTGGTAAGTTTGCCGCAGCTGCCTTTTCAGGGGAAGCGGCTATAGCCTTTTGAGCGCTATCTAAAAACTTGTTGAACATATTAAGAATGTCATCTGCAGAGGATTGATTGAAACTAGGCTTTGCAGGTGTTTGGTCGTCGGTGTCATAGTCCTCATCATAATCCTCATCTCCTTCGGAGAAGCGGGAGAATCTAGTGTCTAACTCGTCAGGGCTATCTACCTTTGTAACAAGTAAAACAATTGATTCTGATGAAAGAGGTACTGCTTCTATCATAAGCGGAATATCCTCGGCCTCGAATCCATACTGGAAACTAGCCTGTTCCATCATTTCTCTGAATAATTCTCGGGCCTTGGCAGAGCCATAGGCCAATTCGGAAAGCTTTATATGTCGGCTGATTAAATCCTCTCTAGTGAGAGTGCATTTGATCTGGTTATCGTTGATTCTTTCAATTTTCATAAAATCACCTCCCTGATCAATTGTGCTTTCGATATTGGAATTATATATATATTATATCCCAAAGTAAAGGAAATATATCATATATTAGCCCTTATAATTCTTAAATTTTTATTAAGAGAATTTCTTGTATTTAAAGGGATTGGTCATTACAGGTTCCAATATATATATCGGAATAAAGTTACAGAAAAATAATAATTTTTAAAAAAGTGCTTGCAATATAATCCGAGTCATGGTATAAAATTTACCCGAGATGCTTTTTCCCACATGGAAGGAGCTGATAAATGTGATACCGCAAGGTATAGATGGCGAGTATGAAGTAATAAAAATACTGCACAAATCAGCAGCTACAGCAGTATTTCTCGTCAATTACAAGCAGATAGGAGATATCAGGGTACTTAAATCAATTGATAAAAGTAGTCCCGAATCTAACAGCATCCTATCCGAAGCACATCTTTTACAGGGGTTTAAATCACCCCAAATACCCACAATATATTCTGTAGGAGAGACTACAGACAGTAATTATTTAATTGAAGAGTATGTTAATGGACAGTCTCTAGTTGAATATTTACAGGAAAATACAATAGACAAAGCAAAGATAATAGACATAGCCATTAGGATTTGTTCTGTTATTGAATTCATGCATACCAGTTTGGATGAGCCGATTTTGTATAGGGATATGAAACCGGACCACATTATTTTGCAGGGTTCAGAAATAAAACTTATCGATTTTGGGATATCTATAAAAAAATCCATGAGTCCTTTGGCGACACCAAAAGGAACAGCAAAGTATGCTGCTCCCGAACAGATGAGAGTTGGGCAGCTGGATGAAAGTTGTGATGTCTATGGTATTGGAAAAGTAATTGAATATATGCTAGAGCGCAGCCCTAGTAAAGATGATTATAAACTTAAGCAAATAGTAGCCAAGGCCACAGCAAAAGACTGTAGGCTTAGAATACAGACAGCAGGGGAATTACGGAACCTGCTGCAGGGGCTACGGGGAGAGCGAGTAGAAAAATTTGCGGAAAAGCATCTCAGTAAACAGATAGCAATAATTGGTAACGATAGATCTGTGGGAACAACCCACATAGCCATAATGCTTTGCTCTTACTTAAACAAAAAAGGTTTGAGTGCATATTACAAAGATATGGTCGGGGAAAATGTAGTTAAGAAACTAAAGGATAATTTGAATAAGGGATATACGAAAGAAGGAGTCTTTTACCACAAACATTTCCGAGGGATTATGAGTTATGGTCCAGCGGTGAAATCATATTTACCTCCACAAGGTATCTACATCTTGGATTATGGTAAGACAGATATAATGCCAATGACAGATGAAATTTTATACATAACAAGCTCTAGCCCATGGGTTAGTAGGGAATATCCCGATTGGGTAAAGGATGAGTCGGTGGTTGTAATTAACAACTTTACCAACAAAATCAAGAGTTTAGAATTGGCCAAGAATCTGGGTAAGCCTATATATGTCTTTCCAGAAGCCTATGATGTATTTTCAATATCCAAGTTTCAGGAAAAATTATTTGCTTCTATATTAAAAAACAATTATGAAATGGATTACTAAAAGGAAGATAAAAAAAGAAAAGAAGACAATTTTTGTAGTTGGAGCATCAAAGGGACTGGGAGTTACCCACACCTGCCTTTGCCTGGCCAATTACCTTCATTCAGTAGAAGGAAGAAAGGTTATGTACCTAGAGGTTTGCAAAAACTCTTCCCTCTTTGAGATGGTGGAGAAAAAACAGGTGATAGTAGATGGGGTAAAAGCCTACAAATACATGGGTGTTTATTATGTATTGTCTTGTTCGGTAAGGGAAGCTGAAGAGATAATCAAAAGCACAGATGTGGATATAGTTATTGATGTTGAAGACTACCGGGGAGATATAAAAAATCTCATGCTTTTAAGCAACAAAAAAATAGTGGTGGCTTCTATGCAAGCCTGGCAAAAGGACAATCTAATTAACGCATTGCGTCATTTTACAAATTTAATTGACATAAAGATGCTAGTAATTGCAAATAAGGATAAGAGAAAAAATAAGAAAAGCGAAGTGAGTAACCTCACCCTTAAGCCAATACCACAAATAGATAATCCATTCAAACTTGATGAGAGAGATTTTCCTGCTCTCGGGGAGTTGTTAGCGTAGCTGCGGAAAGGAGTTATGTAAAGTTTAAACATATTTCTTTATCAGGTCGTAAAGTCTTATGACCACAATATTTTTCTATTAGCGAGTATGGGTATTGTCAATATTTAATACTAGCTTGAATTATTATCCCAGATAAATAGAACGTAAAAAAGACAAATAGAACGTAAAAAAAGACAAATAGATAATAGGGAAGTTTATTATAGAGGATAATGACAGAAGGAGTGGATATTCCACTCCTTATTTCTTTTACCCCTGGAGTGGCTACTGTGGAAAAGAAGGCTGGTATTTGTTATAATTTTTGCTGAAATGAAGGGAGAAGCTATGGCTAATCGAAGAAGAAAAAAAAGAACTATAATCCCTAGGGGATACATATATATAGCAATTGCTCTTTTGGCAATTGTTATTATTGTTGCCGGAGTTTATGGCATAAAAAAATATGCTCCTACAAAAGAGCATATGGATTTGAGCGAGTATTTTGAAAAGGGATTTGACAATCAGACAGCCCTTATACTGGATAACGAATATTATGAGGTAACTGAAGAAATGGCCTATCCATTGGCACTTCACATGAATGATCAAGTATATCTAGAACTTGGTTTTGTGAAAGAAAATATGGATGATGGTTATGTCTATGACAATTCTGAAGTTACCCTGCGATATGCTACTGATACCCAGGTTTTTACAGCTCTCATGGGAAGCGGAGACTATACAGTTGATAAAAGCAATGAGAGTCTTCCATATCCAATAGTAATTGCCCAAAATGACAGGGTTTATGTTGCGGCAGACTACATGAAACTTTTAACTGATTTTCAGTACAAGTACTACTCTGAGCCAGACAGGGTCTTTGTGGAACAAGCAGGCCTAAATAAAGGAATGGCCACTGTCAAGAAAAAGGGTCAAATCAGAAAGTTAAATGGTCCAAAGAGCCCTATATTAGAGGACGTGACAAAGGGCGAAGAAATTACAGTAGTAAGAGACACTGGAAAGTGGAGTTTTGTTGTTTCGGAAAATGGTGTTATGGGTTACCTGAGAAACAACAGGATTTCTGACATTAAAGAGACTGCTGTAGAAAAGACATTGGCTGAAAGAAATTATAATCATATTTCTTTTGGTAAAAAGATAAATATGGCATGGCATCAAGTAACCAGCAGAGATGCCAATTCTAATATTGCAAGTGTAGTTGCAGACAGCGGAAATATTAATGTTATTTCTCCAACCTGGTTTTACCTTAACAACAATAGTGGTGGCATAGCATCCCTGGCTAGTGGAGACTATGTAAACTACTGTCACTCAAATGACATACAGGTGTGGGGCCTTGTTAGCAACCTGGAGGATGCCAGTGTTGATACAAGCGCAGTGCTTAATTCTACATCTGCAAGAGACACCTTGGTAAACAATCTGATCGCCCAGGCAATTACATATGGTCTTGATGGAATCAATGTGGATATAGAGCAATTGGCAGGAGAGGCCAGCGACGGATATATCCAGTTTATAAAAGAACTTTCAATCAAATGCGAAAAGAATGACATCATCCTTTCTGTAGACAATTATGTGCCTACTGCATCTAGCCAGTGCTACAATAGGGCTGAGCAGGCAAAGTATGTGGATTATGTAATTGTTATGGCCTATGACGAGTACTATGGAGGCAGCGAAGTGGCAGGATCCGTGGCAAGTCTTGATTGGGTGAGCCAGGGAATTACAGACACACTATTGGAGGTTCCATCGGACCAGGTAGTGCTTGGCATGCCATTCTACTGCAGGGTTTGGAAGCTGGAAGGTGATACGGTGGTTTCCAGCGAGGCCTATGGAATGGGCAAGATTCAGACTTTCCTCAAGTCAAATGAAATTAGCACCACATGGGACAAGGTGGAAGGACAGTATTACGGAGAGGCAGTTTCTGGAGATTATACCTACAAAGTTTGGGTGGAGGACGAGGCCTCACTGGAGGAAAAACTCAAACTTATAGGAGCAAACAATTTGGCAGGTGGAGCCTTCTGGAAACTAGGATTTGATAATGACGGAACTTGGAATGTGATTTCAAAATACCTTTAGTCACAGAAAAATCATAGTTTTAAGCGGGGTTGAGGGGGCTTGCAAAGTTGTATTCTCTTAGAAAAATGATATAATTTTTATTATGATTACTAAGGTTTTAGATGTTTCTAGTGAGCCAATTAATATAGATTTTATAAGAGAGGCTTCTAGGATTTTACAAAAAGGTGGACTGGTTGCTTTTCCCACGGAGACAGTTTATGGTCTGGGTGGAGATGCAACTGATAAAGAGGCTTCCCGCAAGATATACCAAGCAAAGGGTCGTCCGTCGGATAACCCTTTAATTGTGCATATAGCAAAGTTTCAACAGTTAGAAGCAATAGCAAAGGATTTGCCAGAGAATGCAAAGAAACTGGCAGATGCCTTTTGGCCTGGACCGCTTACAATGGTGGTTAATAAAAACGAAGTGATTCCTTACGAGACCACAGGTGGACTTGACACTGTGGCAGTCAGGATGCCTTCTCACCCAGTGGCATTGGCTTTGATTGAGGAGAGCGGTTGTATGATTGCTGCCCCTAGTGCCAATACTTCTGGACGACCTTCCCCTACCAAAGCAGACCATGTGTATGAGGACCTGCAAGGCAAGATAGATTGCATATTGGATGGCGGGGCCGTTGATATAGGACTGGAGTCCACAATCGTGGATTTGACAGAGGATGTGGTTACAATTCTCAGGCCTGGTTATATAAACATGGAAATGCTAGAAAAGGTGGTAGGCCAGGTAAAGATTGATCCGGGCATTGTCTATAATGACAAGGGCACCACGTCAGGGGCTAAACCAAAGGCTCCAGGCATGAGATACAAGCATTATGCTCCAAAGGGGGATTTGACCATCGTAAAAGGTCAGGAAGCAAATGTTATCTCTGCCATAAATGAGATGACAGCCAGGGATATGGCTGCAGGTAAAAAGGTTGGCATTATTGCCACTGCTACCACAAAGGACAAATATAAAGAGGGCAATATTCTCGTGATAGGGGACAGGTTAGACGAGAAGTCTATCGCCCACAATTTGTACGATATATTGCGTCAGTTTGACGAACTGGACGTTGATATTATATATTCAGAAAGTTT
Source organism: Pseudobutyrivibrio sp. (assembly GCA_024684955.1). Lineage (GTDB taxonomy): Bacteria > Bacillota > Clostridia > Lachnospirales > Lachnospiraceae > Pseudobutyrivibrio. The sequence goes on along the minus strand of JAIKWH010000073.1, from coordinate 59,044 downwards.
TGCCACACCAAATATGGGGCAGGCTATTATGAACAGACTGCTAAAGGCTGCCGGCCAGAAAACAATAGCGGTGTAGGAGGCAGTTACAGTCGAAAGGATTTTTCAGGGATGAATAAAGTTAGTAGGGTGATTTTTGCAGTGGGGAGCGGAACCACCAGAGCGCCTATGGCTACGGCGATTTTTCTCGCTACGCCTAGGAAGCGCCAGTATGTCTGTGAGGCAAGGGGATTGGTGGTACAATTTCCAGAGCCCCTCAATCAAAAAGCTGATGCAGTACTCATTAGCAAGGGCATTGACCTAAAAGATTATTCCACAAAGAAACTGACAGAGTCGGATTTTACTGATGGAACCCTGGTCATTGCCATGGAGAAGAGTCAGCGGGACAAGATTATAAGTGAATATGAAAATGCCACGGAGGACAATACCAAACTCCTAAACGAGTTAGTTGGTGAGGAGTTAGAAGTTATGGATCCTTACGGTGGTTCGGTACAGACCTACGGTTTGTGCTATGAAGTTTTAAAGGTATCAATCGAGAAATTAATTAAGGTTTTAGATGCGGATTAGGATTTTATAGTGTATTGGAGGAAAGACCATGAGTGACAAGAGACTTGATTATATTAGCTGGGATGAATACTTTATGGGCGTTGCTGTTTTATCCAGCATGAGATCTAAAGACCCAAATACGCAGGTGGGTGCCTGCATAGTAAGCCAGGATAACAAGATCCTATCTATGGGATACAACGGTTTTCCTAATGGCTGTTCTGATGATGAGTTCCCTTGGACAAGAGTAGGGGAACCTCTCGATAACAAATATTTCTATACTACACATAGCGAACTGAATGCCATCTTAAATTATAGGGGTGGTTCATTGGAGGGCGCTAAGTTGTATGTTTCTCTTTTCCCATGTAACGAATGTGCCAAGGCCATAATACAGGCTGGCATAAAAGAAATTGTATACGATAGCGACAAGTACGAAAACACACCTTCGACCATTGCATCAAAAAGAATGCTAAGGGCCTCTGGGGTGGATTTTCGCAAGTATGAGCATAGCGGTAGAGAAATCTCTATGAAGCTGTAGGAGCAACTTTGAAGGACAAGAAAAAAGATAACAGATTAATAGCGAATTCTTTAGTTTTGGTACTTCAATTTGGAATTAATGTAATAGTTCCAATTATGATGTGCACAATCCTTGGGTATTTCATATCTCAAAGATTAAAGTCTAAAGCCTTTACTATTATTGGAATATTAATAGGAATCGTGGCGGCATTTAATGGGGCCTACAGAATGGTAAAGGTGTATTTAAAGAACCCTGAAAGTCCTGGGCAGATTAAAAGACGCCAGGAGGAAGAGGAAAACCCTTCAGGCAAATTATGAGAGAAATAATCAATTGGATGAAGAGACTGAACCCAGCCTTGCCTGGCTTGGTGCTTGGAATATTAATATATGGTCTACTGGTTGAGGCCGTAGGGGTTTGGTTTGTTTCAGAAAAGTTTTTATATACCACAGGACTTTTTATTGGTATTGCCTGTGCCATATTTATGGCAATTCACATTTCTATGATAATAGAAGAGTCCATACGCATAGGAAAAGGCCACGAGAAATGGCTTAGTTTCAAATCGGTTATGAGATATCTAATCGTTTGCGCAGTGATGGTACTAATGACATGGTTAAAGTTGGGTAATATGTTTACAGCTTTAATCGGTATATTCGGGCTTAAGGTGAGTGCTTATGCACAGCCTTTGCTATATAAGTTTTTCAAAACCGATAATGGTGAGGAAATAACAAATGATAATTAAATAACTAAAGGAGGTGAAAATGTGACGGTAGGAATTTTATTGGCCTCTGACGGTGTGGTAGATATGATAAAAGGACTGCACTCCTATGAAGTTTTTGGGCAGACCGTGTGGATTACTACATCTCATGTTTGTATCGCCATTGTTTGGCTATCGCTGGTTATCTTTTCCATAATAGCTAACAAAAGGTTAAAACATGCCACTGAAGTTCCTGATGGCTTCCAGAATGTCCTAGAGCTGATGGTATCATTGCTTGACGGAATCGTGGAAGGAAGTATGGGTAAGCATGCAAAGGTATTTGGCAACTGGATATGCACTATTTTCTGTTTTATCTTGGTGTCAAATCTGTCTGGATTGGTTGGCCTTAGGCCACCAACAGCAGACTATGGTACAACACTGGCGCTTGCACTTATTACCTTTGTTTGCATTCACGTAGTAAAGGTAAGGCACTCGACGGCCAAGGAAATTTGGATAGACAAATGCTCTCCAATGCCACCATGGTTGCCATTATGGATGCCTATAAACATTATCTCTGATATAGCAGTTCCTATATCAATGTCACTACGTTTGTTTGCAAACGTTCTCTCAGGAACTATTATTATGGGTCTGGTCTATGGCTTGCTTGGCAAGTTTGCCATCGTTTGGCCAGCAGCACTTCATGTATATTTTGATATATTCTCAGGTGCAATTCAGACCTATGTATTCTGTATGTTGACAATGACATACATCAATTCATCTTATGGAGACAATTAAACAAAATCTTTAGGAGGAAAAATTTATGAACATTTCAGGTGATGATTTAATTAAAGCTTGCTCAGCAATCGGTGCAGGACTTGCAGTTATCGCAGGTATTGGACCTGGTATTGGACAAGGTATTGCAGCAGGTCATGGTGCCTCTGCCGTAGGACGTAACCCAGGAGCACAGGGACAGATTATGTCAACTATGTTACTTGGTCAGGCCGTTGCCGAGACAACAGGTCTTTATGGTTTGGTTATTGCCCTTCTGTTACTCTTTGTACAGCCACTTGTAGGTTAAGAAAGGTAAAAAAATAATAAGGAGGGCTAAGAATTGGAAAGACTGTTTGACTTGGATTTTCAATTGCTTAATGACGCTGCACTCCTTGCAGTTGCGGTATTCTTCCTATTCCTTATCATGTCTAACTTGTTATTCAATCCAGTTAGAAAACTGCTTGATAACAGAAAGCAGGGCATAGCAAATGACATTGCTAGCGCTAAAGAGGATAAAGAAGCTGCAAATGAATTGAAGCAGCAATACGAAGCAAAGTTGAAAAACATTGACAAAGAAAGAGACGAGATACTCAGCGAGGCTCGTCAAAAAGCTTTGAAGAATGAAACCAAGATAATCAGCGAAGCCAAAGAAGAAGCAGCCCGAATCATTGCAAGAGCAAATGAAGAGGCTGAACTGGAGAAGAGAAAAGCTGCGGATGAAATGAAGCAGGAAATAATAAATATTGCAGCAGTAATGGCCAAAAAGGTTGTTGTTGCCAATATAGATACTACTATTCAGAATTCTTTGGTTGAGCAGACACTTAAGGAAATGGGTGATAAAACATGGCTAAGTTAGTGTCAAATGTGTATGGAGATGCATTATTTGAGCTGGCCGTGGAAACTGACAGAGCCTCAGAATTATTACAAGAGGCCCAGGGGGTCATCGAGGTAATAAACAGCAATGAAGGCTTTTCTCAGATGATGAATCATCCAAAGATCAATAAAGAAGAGAAGCTTCAGATTATCGATTCTGTTTTTAAGGGAAAGGTAAGTGATGAGTTGGTAGGACTCCTGAGAATGCTAGAGGAGAAAGACCACGCAAAGGATATGGTTGAGGTGCTAGAGTACTTTGTAGACAGAGTATTCGAATTCCAAAAGATTGGAAAAGCCACAGTGACCACCCCAATGGAACTTTCTGATTCCCAGAAAAAAGAGGTCGAGAAGCGTTTGTTAGAAACAACCTCTTATGTTTCATTCAAGATGAACTACGAGGTAGACCCTGATTTGATCGGGGGTATGGTAATTCGAATCAAGGACAGGGTTATTGATAGCTCTGTAAAAACTCAGTTAAACAAACTGACTCAGGAATTATCAAATATTCAATTGAAAGTAGGTGAATGCGCTCCATGAATTTAAAACCAGAAGAGATTAGCTCGGTTATTAAAGAGCAGATGAAACGTTATGCAGCGCAGCTTGAGGTTGCCGATGTGGGCACTGTTATTCAGGTTGCCGATGGAATCGCACGTATTCACGGATTACAAAACGCGATGCAAGGAGAACTTTTGGAGTTCCCTGGTGAAGTTTACGGCATGGTCTTAAACCTTGAGGAGGACAACGTTGGTTGCGTTCTTTTAGGTAGCAATAAGAACATCAACGAAGGCGATACAGTTAAAACAACTGGTCGTGTTGTTGAGGTTCCTGTTGGAGATGAAATGCTGGGACGTGTAGTTAATGCCTTAGGACAGCCTATCGATGGAAAGGGACCTATCAATTCTGACAAGTTCCGTCCAATCGAGCGTGTTGCGTCAGGCGTTATCTCACGTAAATCCGTAGATACTCCGCTGCAGACAGGTATTAAGGCTATCGATTCCATGATTCCTATTGGACGTGGACAGCGAGAGCTTATTATCGGCGATAGACAGACAGGTAAGACTGCCATCGCTATTGATACAATTATTAACCAAAAGGGTCAAGGCGTAAAATGTATTTACGTTGCCATTGGCCAGAAGGCTTCGACAGTTGCAGCCTTGGTTAAGACATTAGAAGAATACGGTGCTATGGCGTGGACAACTGTTGTTGCTGCTACAGCATCAGAACTTGCACCTCTTCAGTACATTGCGCCATATGCAGGATGCGCAATTGGTGAGGAGTGGATGGAGAACGGAGAGGATGTTCTTGTTATCTATGATGACTTGAGTAAGCATGCGACTGCATACCGTACACTCTCATTGCTCCTGAGACGTCCACCAGGACGTGAGGCATACCCAGGTGATGTCTTCTACTTGCACTCAAGATTACTTGAGCGTGCAGCTAGACTCTCAGACAAACTGGGGGGAGGTTCTCTTACAGCACTTCCTATTATTGAGACACAGGCAGGTGACGTATCTGCATACATACCTACCAACGTTATCTCAATTACTGATGGTCAGATTTATCTTGAGACAGAGGCATTTAATGCAGGCTTTAGACCAGCCGTAAACGCAGGTCTTTCCGTATCCCGTGTAGGTGGTTCTGCTCAGATTAAGGCTATGAAGAAAATCGCAGCTCCTATCCGTGTAGAGCTTGCCCAGTATCGAGAACTGGCAGCATTTGCACAGTTTGGTTCAGAACTTGATGCTACTACTGCAGAGCAGTTGGCACAGGGTGAAAGAATCAAGGAGATGTTAAAGCAACCACAGTATGCTCCAATGGCAGTTGAGTATCAGATTATGATAATCTATGCTGCTACAAAGAAGTATCTCCTTGATATACCAACAGCCGACATTCTTACTTTTGAAAAGGCTCTGTTTGACTTGGTAGATACTAAATATCCAGAGATTCCAGAAAGCATTAGAACTACAAAGGTGCTGGAGGAAGAAATGGAAGAGAAACTGATTAAGGCTATCGAGGAGTGTAAAGAAAGTTACAAGTAAGGAGGGTGATCTGTTATGGCCTCAATGAGAGACATAAAAAGAAGAAAACAGAGTGTTTCTAACACTCAGCAGATCACTAAGGCCATGAAACTTGTATCTACAGTAAAGCTTCAGAAGGCCAGAACTAAAGCAGAGCAAACAACTCCATATTTCGATGCTATGTATTCTACAATTTGCAGCATGCTTGCAAAGGCAGGCACTGTAAATAATAAATATCTCAAAGATAACGGTTCTGAGAAGAAGGGCTTTATAGTCATTTCTTCTAACCGCGGTCTTGCAGGTGGATACAATTCAAATATTGTAAAGATGATTACAGGCGGAGATTATAAGAAAGAGGATGTAAAGCTTTATGTTGTAGGCCACAAGGGCGGCGATTCTCTAGCCCACAAGGGTTACGAGGTTGTTAAAGATTATTCTCCAGTAATGGAGGCTCCAATATATGCAGATGCAATTCAAATCTGCAACGATGTTCTGAACGCTTACGCAGAAGGGGAAATCGGTGAGATTTACCTGGTATACACCCACTTTAAAAATACAGTTAGCCAGATTCCAAAACTTATGAAGTTGCTACCTGCCGAAATAGATGAGGACGATGTGGCAAATGCTTCTCAGTCAACTGCTCTTATGAATTTTGAGCCAAATGAGGAGGAAGCCTTGGAATTAATTATTCCAAAATATGTTACAAGCCTTGTCTATGGCGCATTGATGGAGGCAGTTGCCTCTGAAAATGGAGCCAGAATGCAGGCCATGGATTCAGCAACTAATAACGCAGAGGAAATCATTAGTGATCTATCATTAAAGTACAACCGTGCTCGTCAGGGATCAATCACTCAGGAACTTACTGAGATTATCGCTGGAGCAGAGGCTTTGAACTAAGGAGAAAAGAGATGGCGAATACAAATATCGGTAAGATTACCCAGATTATCGGTGCTGTCCTAGATGTAAAATTTCAAGAAGGAGAATTGCCAGAAATCAACGATGCTCTTGAGATTACAAGAGCAAACGGGGAGAGACTGGTTATTGAGGTAGCACAGCATTTGGGTGATGATACAGTTCGATGCATTGCCATGGGTCCTACAGATGGTTTGGTTCGTGGAATGGATGTAGTTGCTACAGGAGCACCTATTTCCGTACCAGTTGGCGAAACTACTTTGGGACGTATCTTCAATGTACTTGGTGAGCCAATTGATGAGCAGCCAGCACCTGAGGGTGTTGAGAAAATGCCTATTCATAGAAAGGCCCCAGCATTTGAAGAGCAGGCAACTTCAACTGAGATGCTTGAGACAGGCATCAAGGTCGTTGACCTTCTCTGCCCATATCAAAAGGGTGGAAAAATTGGTTTGTTCGGTGGTGCCGGCGTTGGTAAAACCGTACTTATCCAAGAGTTAATTCACAATATCGCTACTGAGCATGGTGGATACTCAGTATTTACAGGTGTAGGAGAGCGTACCCGTGAGGGTAACGATCTTTACTACGAAATGAAGGAGTCTGGTGTTATCGACAAGACCTGCATGGTTTTCGGTCAGATGAACGAGCCACCAGGAGCCAGAATGAGAGTTGGTCTTACAGGACTTACAATGGCTGAGTACTTTAGAGATAAGGGTGGAAAGGACGTGCTCCTTTTCATCGATAATATCTTCCGTTTTACTCAGGCAGGTTCTGAGGTTTCAGCCCTCTTAGGACGTATGCCTTCAGCCGTTGGTTACCAGCCAACACTGCAGACAGAGATGGGCGCTTTGCAGGAGCGAATAACTTCCACAAAGAACGGTTCAATCACATCAGTTCAGGCTGTATATGTGCCAGCCGATGACTTGACTGACCCTGCTCCAGCAACAACATTTGCCCACTTGGATGCTACCACAGTTCTTGAGCGAAGCATTGCAGAACTTGGTATTTATCCAGCCGTTGATCCACTTGGATCTACATCGAGAATCCTTGACCCACGTATCGTAGGCGAAGAGCACTTTAAGGTAGCCCGTGGAGTTCAGGAGATTCTGCAGAAATATAAGGAATTACAGGATATTATCGCAATCCTTGGTATGGATGAGCTTTCAGAAGATGATAAACTTGTTGTAAACCGTGCTCGTAAGATTCAGAGATTCTTGTCACAGCCATTCTTTGTAGCAGGTCAGTTTACAGGCTTGGAAGGAAAGTATGTGCCAATTTCTGAAACAGTACGTGGATTCAAGGAGATTCTTGAAGGAAAGCACGACGATATTCCAGAGAACTACTTCCTTAATGTTGGTACAATCGATGAGGTTCGTGCCAAGATGGAACAGAACAACTAGGAGGTAAGTGATGGCAGATAACACCTTCAAAATTTCAATCATAACTCCAGAGCGTGTTCTCTATGAGGGAGACGCTACAATGATTGAGTTTAATACGGTTGAGGGACAGATTGGTGTATTGCCAATGCATATTCCTCTAACCACTGTTATTGCACCTGGCATTTGTACAATCACTGAGCCTGAAGGGGTCAAGAAGGCGGCTGTTCATTCCGGAATTGCTGAGATTCTCCCAGACCATGTTACGCTGCTTGCAGAAGTGGCAGAGTGGCCTGACGAAATTGATGTGGAAAGAGCCCGCAGTGCAGAAGATCGTGCAAGAGAACGTCTGGCAAACAAGGCCGAGGGAGTAGATGTCCTGAGAGCAGAGGTTGCTCTTAAAAAGGCTTTGGTAAGACAGGATATTTTGGCATAGGTTATGCGTAAAAAAGGTACTAGGAAAATTCCTAGTACCTTTTTATTTTGTCATCTTCGTCTGTCGTTGACTTATCTATCAACCGAATCTCAACCTTGTATGAGTAGTCTTGGTTGACATGCACTTCAACAATATCACCAACATGTTTGCCACGTATTGCTTGTCCGAGAGGTGATTCAATGGAAATTAAACCTTTTAATGAGTTTCCGCGGATAGAGGTAACTAATTTGTAGGTTTCCTCCACATCATCCTCCGGTATGTAAATGGTAACAGTGTTGTTAATGCCAACCTCATCGTCAGCAGATGTGTCATCTACTACCTCAGCAAATTTTAACATTTTCTCAAGATAGCGGATGCGGCTATCGTTCATATTTTTAGCTCTTTTTGCCTCATGGTATTCGAAATTCTCGGATAAATCACCCTGTGCCCTGGTTTCCTTTACTTCCTCTAAAAGTTTTGGTCTGAGAACCAGTTTTCGCTCATCTATTTCTGCTTGGATTTTTTCGATATCACCTTGAGTAAGTCTTTCACCCATAACAACCTCCATACAATGCCTATAAACATTGAAAATTCTATATTATTTCACAATTATTATAATGTAAAATGTTAAAATTTTAAGTGTAAATTTTAAATGGTGAAATATTATCATCTCGCAGGAGGGGACTGTATAGGGATGGAAATTATTTTACGAGTTTTAATTGACTTAGGAGTAGTTGTTCCGCTAATTGGAATAATCATATTGCTGAGGGGAAGGCAATCAATACCTATTACTTACACTATAATTGCGTCCATAGGTATAATGATATCTGCTTATGCCCATGTAAGTTTTTACTTATATTCAGACCCAACCATGCTATCAATCGCCCACAGGGGAGACAGTATTGGAACCATTCTCTTCCTACTGTTTTTTGCCCTTGCCTGGATTGAGTTTTTGCATATTCGAATAAATAGAATAGCAGTTTATATTATTGAACTTGTAGAGATTGTAAGCGTATTTATATACGTAATCAGAAGGGATTCATTTAGGGCTGAATTCTATGACTTAAACAGATTTCAACATGGAGAACTGGAAAACCTGGCCACCAAGTGTTATTACATGGGAAAATATTTGTCAGGCCATGTATATGTACTGGTAGTCACCCAGGTAATACTAGTTATATCACTAGCAGCAATACTTATTTATTTTGCTGTGAATAGGGTAAAAAACTGGGAGAATATTGAAACCACAATTAAAGCAAAGGCTCTTATTTGCTCCATAATCCTGGCCATTATTGGGGTCTTTTCTATAGTGATTCCATACGGTTATTGTTTTAATTCTCTGATTTGTTCTGCTAGTCTGGTAGTTATTATTCAGGGAGTCTTTACAGGTACCGTATTCGATATCAAAAGAGTGGGCATTGATGGAATGTTTGAGAACTCTCAATCGGGAGCGGTAATTGTAGATGATATGTATCAGTTTACATACTGCAATGAGAGGGCTAGGTCAATCTTTCCAGAATTGCAGTATCTAAACAGAAAGGATCAAATTCCTAAATTATTATATGAAGTATTCCACTCTGATGCTGCGGAGGTAGAATTAAACGGAAGAATCTACAACGTAAGCATTACCCACCTGGCACAGATATCAGGCAAGACATTAATAAGCACTAACAATTCTGGCCGTAAATTAATAGCTGGTCATGGAATTCTTTTATATGATGTGACAAAGGAACACGAGCTGATTGCCACTGCGGAAAACGAAAAACAAAAGGCAAAGGAAGCAAACGAGGCCAAGTCACAGTTTTTGAGCAATATGTCCCATGAAATCAGGACTCCAATGAACGCAATCATTGGTATGACTGAGATTTTGGAGAGGAACTCTTGGAGCGAGAACGAGCAGAAATACCTGAATAACATTAAGGAATCAGGTAACATGCTGCTTACAATTATCAATGATGTACTGGACTTTTCAAAGGTGGAATCTGGAAAGGTTCAACTGGTGCAAAAGGTCTTTGATTTAAATACATTGTTTGATGATCTCCATCTGATTTTCCTAAACAGGCTGGGGTCAAAAGACATAGAACTGGTTATTAGCACAGATAAAAACATGCCAAGATTTGTCTATGGTGATGATGTAAAACTAAGGCAGATAATTACAAACATTGTTAACAACGCAATTAAATATACTGACGAGGGTTATATCAGGCTCCAGGCCATAGTGAGAGAAGAGGACGAAAAGGCGGTAGATGTGGAGTTTGAGGTGGAGGACACCGGCCCGGGTATAAAGGAGGAAGATCAGGCAAAACTCTTTGATGCATTCTCAAGATTTGACCTGGTCAGAAATGAAAGCCGCGAGGGCTCAGGCCTGGGTCTTGCCATTGCAAAGAGTTACACAGAATTAATGGGTGGCAAAATCAGGTTTGAGAGTGTATATGGACTGGGCACAAAATTCATTTTCAATGTGATATTAGAGAAGAGAAAAGAAAGTGAAATAGAAAAGGTTGAGCGCCATTACTTTATAGCACCAAAGGCAGAAATCCTGGTGGTGGACGACATACAAATGAATCTGGATGTGGCAGAAGGTTTGCTGGAGCCATTAAAGATGCATATAGACACAGCCCTATCAGGGTATAAGGCAATAGAAAAATGCAGGAAAAAGAATTACAACATTGTATTTATGGACCATATGATGCCAGAGATGGATGGTGTGGAGGCGACAAATAGGATAAGAATGATAAGTTCTTATTACAGAAGCGCGCCAATTATTGCTCTTACAGCCAATGCCTTAGACAAGTCCAGAACAATGTTGATTGATAGCGGCATGACAGATTTTGTGGGCAAACCTATTGTAATGGATGACATATGCGCAAAGATTTACAAGTATTTGCCAAGCGAGATGATTGAGGAGGTTAGCCCAACCCACTTTAAGGATACAGTGGATGCTGAGATTCCAGACATAAAGGGAATCAACAAGGAGATGGCCCTAAAAAATTCTGGAAGCAAGGACTTGTTTATGAAGTTTTTGGAGGATTTCTACAATCTTTGCAACTCAAAGAAACACCTGGCAGATGAGATAGAAGCCATTAGCACTAGGGACCTTACTATTCAGGTACACGCCTTAAAGAGTGCATGCAGGACAGTTGGTTTACTTGAAATGTCAGAAGAATTTGCATTACTGGAGCAAATGGGTAATGATGACAAGAGAGAGGAACTTTTAAGTCGTACTGTAGAGGCCCTAGAAAAATTAAATGAATTGAAGGAAGAAATAAAGCCTTATGTGGAAAAGGATGTGGAGAAACATAAGGTGGATAAGGATGAAATAATAGCAATATTAAACAAGTTAGTTTATGCGGTAAGTGAGTGCAACATTGATGGGGCAGATGAGGCCATGGAACAGTTGGAAGAAATAGAAATGCCGGAGACCACTGTAGAACTGGTGCAGGATCTAAAGGGATATGTAACTGATCTAGAGGCAGAGGGTACAGAAAAAACTGCTAATGCAATAAAAGATATTTTACAACACGGGGGTGAGTAAAATGACAAAAAATGTCCTTGTAGTTACAAATACCAAGGCCTTTTTCGCTAGCAACATACGAGATGCGCTGGATAAAATCGGGTATACAGCAATATTAAAAAACCCTCAAACTAGTGAGTTAAGTGCCATAAAGGAAGTCTATGGTTCTGCAATTATCATGCTGGATGAAGAATTGATTAAAAATGATGAGAAAAATGTTATCCCAGCATTGATGTACCTAAAAGATAAACTCATAGAAGATGATCTACCAGTGTATATTATTGGTTATCCGGAGGATATTAGTATTGTAGAGCAAACGGTTCCATCAACAATAATATTAGAAAGATTTATCAGACCAATTAATTTAGCTGAGGCCATTGATCAGTTTGATATAAGCATGAGGGAAAATGTTACTGAGGGAAAGAAAAAAATCCTTGTGGTAGATGACTCAGGTCCAATGTTGAGAAAGGTTAAAACTTGGTTTGAGGCAAAGTATAGGGTCTTTGTAGCCAATTCAGGAACTGCAGCAATAAAGGCTCTGACCACCAATAAACCGGATTTGATTCTCCTGGATTATGAGATGCCTGTTGTAGATGGAAAACAGGTATTAGAGATGATTAGGAGCGAGGAAGAATTTGCAGAGATTCCTGTAATATTTTTGACTGGAAAATCTGACAGGGCCACTGTGGAAAGTGTTTTGAAACTAAAACCAGAAGGGTATTTGTTAAAGACAATGCCTCCTATGGAGATAGAAAAGGCAGTGGATGATTTCTTCCTAAAGAGAAGAGCTATAAAGTAAAAATATGAAGCAGTGTTTTCAAATTAATGGAAACACTGCTTTATTTTTTTTTGTTTCGTCCGAAATAATAATTGTAGTAAAAGTTAACCGGAGGAAGTAGATGCAGATAGACGCACTGAAGGTAACGGATTACATTAAAACAGAGGGTCAAAGCCCAGCAGTAATTGGACTTGGGTCCGGCGATATCAAGGACGATAAAGAAGCAAATTCAAAAGATACATTAAGAGCCCTTCAAATAAATGGAAGTGCTTATGACAAAAAAGGATTGATGACTGATGAAGATTTCAAACAAGATTTGAATGAGGCATCAGTTCTTGGCATGTCTACAGTAGATCAGGTGAAAAATGTGGAGAGAGCCTTTGATGAGGAGGCCACAGCAAAACTGGAGAAAGATGGCTATGACCCAAGGGACCTGGATGCCAAAACTCTGGTTACAGTAGTAGACGAAATAAAAATGAGCCTGGCAAAGGGAGGGGCTGACCTGAGCAAGATGGGTGGCCTGGACCAGGATGAAATTGTGGAAATGACAGGTTCTGTTGCCCAGGCAATGGAAATGACAAAGGGAATTGCCGACAATTTGTCAGAGGATGTGGCAGCATACCTGGTAAAAAATGAGCTGGAGCCAACAATCGACAATATTTATATGGCAAGTTATAAGGCTCCTAATCAGCCTGTTGAATTTGACGAAGAAAAGTTGATAGAAACACTTACCTCCCTGGGAGAGGAACTGGACAACCTTATTGCCCAGATTGAAGAAAGCCCAAAAGCAGAAAGCTTTACTGCAGCAGATTTAAAGAATGCTGCAACAAGTTTGCTAAAGAAAGACTTGCCTATCACAAAGGATAGCCTTGAGTATATGGCACAGTTGGAAGAATTTACAAAGCCAGAGGAGAAGGACCTTCTACTTGCAATTGAGGACATTGAAAAAGAGGGTAAGGACCCAAAGGATGCCTACCTAATCAAGGGATACTCTCTGATGGATCAGGCCAGGGCTACATTTGAAGAAGTGATGGGCATTGACCCAGAAAATATCACAGAAGTAACTGCAAAAAGGCAACTGGTGGAAGTGCAACTTTCCATGACAGTAGAGGCAACATTTACCATGATGAAAAATGGGGTAAGTGTAAACACTGCTGATATTTCAGACCTTTTGGACAAATTAAAGGCCCAGGAGACAAACCTCCTTAGAATCCTTATGGAAAATGAGGCAGGAGATAAGGACAGCCACATTGATTTATTCAAGGAAGTAATGAAGGAAGTCAATGAGATTGAGGCTGCTCCGGCAGCAATATTTGGCAGATTTACAAACGTTAGCCAGGAGACCCTGTCTAGCGTCTACCAGGTATCTGTTTCCGTGACCCAGGAATATGCAAAGATGGAAATGACCTACGAGGCAGTGGGAACAGAAGTAAGGGCAGATTTGGGCGACAATATCCAAAAGGCCTTTAGAAATATTGATGATATACTTTCAGACCTAAATATAGAAAGTACTGAAAGTTCTAAAAAAGCAGTTAGGATTCTTTCATATAATCAGATGGAGATTACAGCAGAGTCTGTAACAAATGTAAAAGCAGCCAGCGAAATGGTGGGCAGGACATTTAAAAACATGACTGGGGCTGTTGTGGCTGAAATTATTAAGAGGGGCCAGAATCCTCTTGATATGACAATGGAAGAACTGGAAAAAACCACAGAAGATATAAAGGCCAGACTGGGCAGCAATTCTGACTCAGAGGGCTTTGCAAAATTCCTTTGGAAGGCTGAGCATGCAGGAGAGATTAGCCAGGAAGAAAGAGATGCCTATATTGGTCTTTATAGACTGATGCACCAGGTGGACAAAAGTGACGGGGCTGCAATAGGAGCCCTCATTAGTCAGGGCACAGATGTTACCTTGAGAAATCTCATGACTGCAGTCAGGTCCAGCCGGCATACAGGCAAAGAATATACAGTAGATGATGACTTTGGCCAGTTGGATGAACTGGTAGTAAGAGACCTATCTATTACGGAGCAGGTGGAGAAGGCATTTTTGACAAGCAGGTGCAGGGATGCAAAAGAAGCCATGACTCCGGCCAAATTGATGGGATTAGGGGAGAATACATATATGGAAATGTCCCCAGATGAGTTTGCCCAGGCCATGGAAGAAATATCTGATGAAGAGTCTGAGGAAGCATATACAAAATATGTAACTGAACAGGTAAAAGACCAGATGGCAGAGGCTGCAGCAGTGAGTCAGGTTATGGAAGAATACAATATCCCATATTCTGCAAATATGATACAGGCAGTAGAATCCCTGATGGAAAACGGGGGTTCCGATGCCATTGCAAAACTTTATGACAAGGCTGCAAAAAATGATGAGATTACCGATATTGAGGATTTAATTAACCTGACACTAGAGAGATTTTCTGAAATGTGCCACAGCCCACAGTCTATGCTTGAAGCCCAAGAGGCTCTAGGAGATTTAGCTGAGAGGGTTATGAAAACCATGGTGGAGATGGAGGATGTAAAGACCATCGACATGGAGGGGATGAATCTGATTATCCAGCAGACAAGGGCCATGAATGAAATGGCTAACACTGGAGAGACCTATCATATTCCTATTATGGTCAACAATGAGGCTGCCAGCATGAACCTGAGAATTGTGAGAGGGGTTGGAGAAAGTGGCCTTATAAAGATGGCAATTCAAATGGAATCTATCGGCACCATGGAAACTACATTTAGGTATGAAAAGGACATGGTGGAGGCCAGCGTAGAATGTTCTACTGCATCAACTAGGGAAATGTTTGCGGAAAATGCTCCACGCATTGCTAGCATCATGCAGGAAGAAACCGGCTTTGCCTATAGCTTCTCCTTTAGTCAAAGGAGCAAAATATCAGCCAGTGATATTTACAATTGGCAGTTAGGAAATTTTGAGGAGGCAGAAAGCAGGGATAATGAGATTCAGACAGAGGCCTTATATAAAATAGCCAGAGGTTATATAAATGTAATAGGCCAGATGTTTGCGAATGTTTAAAAAGTGGACAAAAAAAGGGATGCCATTTGGCATCCCTTAAAATTTGCGTAGATTACTGGGCCTTTGTAAAGTTAAGTGTATAAGCCTCACCTTCTACATCTGTTGTAAGTGAAAGAGAACCATCCTCAGCAATTGTTGCCTTATCAAGACCTGTTCCGTCCTCTGTCTCAGTTACGAATACGATAGAATCTTTAACAACCTTATAAGAACCCTCGCAGCTACCTTTTTCAAACTCTGCGTCAGCTTCTGCTAAAACACCATCCATACCAGATGCCATTTCATCAGCGATATACTGGAACATTGCATCAGCACTTTCGTAACCTGCAGATTGAGCAACTTCGTCTGTAATCTGATCTCTTGTAACGCCCATGCTCTCAAGCTGAGCATCGATGATAGCATCTGAATTTGCTGCAAGACCTGACTTAACGTCTTCCTTTAATCCTGTAGAATCAAAAGCAAATGTAAACTTGTTATCGCTTGTAAGATTAAGCTTTACATCTAATGTAAGATCACTCATGAATCCCATTCCAACCTCTTCCATTGAAGCCAAGTCTTCCTCTGGGATGAAGTCTGAGAAGTTCATTTCTGCGGTGTATTCACCAGAAACATCTGGCCCCTTACCACAAGCGGTAAATAAAGTTGCTGTAGCCATAAGGGCTGCAAGTGCTAGTGTTAATTTCTTTTTCATAATCCAATCTCCTTAAAAAAAATAATGCACGAAGCAGAGTAAGTCTATACCATACTTCTGTCTTTGTCAAATAATTAACAGAAGATGAAAAGAAAAATTATACCCAGTAAAATCAAGGGATTGAGGTTTATAGGATAAAAAAGTTATACATCTTGGGTTAAGAATAGGCGGGCCCATCCGATAATAATGTTGTAAGGACATGGAAGACCTATACAATTAAATACACCGCACGGACGCTTGACTCTAGTTACACAAAAGGAGAGGCATATATGAGAATTAACAATAATATGCAAGCGGTGATCACTAATAACCAACTTCTTGGTACAGAAGATTCCCTTTCAAAAGTAATGGAAAAATTAAGTTCTGGCTTTAGCATCAATCATGCATCGGATAACCCATCCGGTATTGCTATTGCGGGCAAAATGCAGTCACAGATCAATGGTTTGGGACAGGCATCAACCAACGGTGACGATGGAATATCAGTGCTCCAGACAGCTGAGGGTGCCCTTAATGAAGTCACAGAAATGATTCAGAGAATGCGTGAGTTGGCAGTACAGGCAGCCAACGGCACAAACTCGGTTGCTGAGCGCGAAACGATACAGGAAGAAATTGATTCCCTGTTAGAGGAAATCGACAGAGTGGCAACAACTACAGAGTTTAATAACATAACTCTTTTAGATGGCACATTAGATTGCAGAAGTTATGGGGACCATGTAAGCAGACTTCAGACTAGCGAGAAGGTTCCTGCTGGACATTATATGTTACATGTGACTATGGCCGCCACAAGGGCAACAGCCCTTGCCAGTAAGGATTTTGATTCATTATTTACCGGTGAATCTACAGACTCAGACGCCGAGGTGACTGCAGGTTATATGACAATTAATGGAGTGTCAGTAACACTTTCATCTGATATGACAGCAGACCAGGCCAGAGAAGCCATCAGAATGGGTTGCGAGGAGGCTGGTGCAGAGTTTGAGACAGGAACAGATACTTTTGCAATTCTTTCAAAAAAATATGGAACAAATGCATCACTAGAATTAAATTTTTCTAGCGAAGAATTCGCAGAGTATTTGGGATTTGCCAGCGATGAAATTGCAACTGTAGTTAATGGTTACAAGGATAGCGCAACGGCAAGAGAGGCAGCGGTGGCTGCAGCACCTTATGTGCAAATCGAGGCAAATTGGGGTTCGGAAGAAGATATAGGACCGGACAATGCCCCGGATAATAATATTGATGGTATGCAATGGATAAAGGATGTTAGAAACTACTCAGAGTATACAGCCATTTCTCTTACTGCAGTAGGAACAGATCCTAAGGTCACATTATTAAAGAAAACAGACGACAACCAGGATGAAAATTACAATTATTCATTTGGTACCCAGGCTACAGCAAGTTTTGATGGAAACCATGTAACTATCACTGATGTAGGCGGCTTTGAGATGAATTTTAAACTTGAGGCTGGATATGAGGAAGGAGATGACGTTGATGGAATGATTAGCATCAATGTTACTGACATTGGATCTATGAAATTGCAGGTAGGAGTTAACGAAGGTCAGACAATGACAGTTAGAATCGCTTCAATTTCTACTGAGTTTATGTACATAGACGATCTGGATGTAATCCACGAGAATGGTTCAGAGGATGCCATGAATGCTCTAGAATCTGCTTTGAATTACATTACATCAATAAGAGCAAAACTTGGTGCCTATGAAAATAGATTAGAGCACACAGTTAATTCTCTTGATCAAACAGAGGAAAACATGACTAGCGCCATCTCCAGAATAGAGGACGCAGACATGGCAACAACAATGGTGGAATACACCAAATTTACCGTACTTGAACAGGCAGGAACATCTGCACTGGCTCAGGCAAACGAACTGCCGGATTTGGCTTTGCAGTTGCTACAATAGTAAATTGTAGACGGCAAGTCTAGAGGCATTTATTGCAACAAATGGAGTAAAGTAATAATGAATAAAGACATGATTTCAGCGTTCACCTTAAGAATAGCGTCCAGCAATGGTACAGAACTTATATCTATTCTCTATGATATATATGAGGCATATGAGACTGAGGCACTGGATGATTTTGAGGCTGGATCAATTGAGGATGCAGTGACCCATCTTAAAAAATGTGCCAATGTTGTCTCTCATCTCCAGAAAGATTTAAATTTTGAGTATAAGGTTAGCGGAAATCTATACGCTCTATACGATTATGTACAGAGAAATATTTCAAGGTCCATTTATCAGGGCAATAATGAGGGGCTTCTAGAAGCCAAAAAGATAATGGATTCCCTGGGGGAAGCCTTTGAGCAAATAGCAAATGAGGACAAGTCAAAACCTCTTATGCAAAATACTCAGTCAGTAATGGCAGGGATGACTTACAACAGGAATTCATTAAATGAAAATCTTATGGGCAATCAAAGCAACCGGGGTTTTTTCGCATAAATACAAATGGTTCTAAAGAAAAGAGGGCTTCAGAAATATTTCTGAGGCCCTCTTTTTAGGGGAAAAAGAAAAATACACAAAAAGTATACAAATAAATGCTTTTAAAATTTGACGGGGATGGTATAATGGATACAACATCTTGTGTTAGGTCACAGATGTGACAACTAGATTTTGATGGATATATCTGAAAATTTGTATGCAATAGTTGTTTTATCTAACTATTTAATAATAACTAATAACTTAGGAGGTTTCTGTCTTGGAAACAAATGAATTAATAGTAAAGACTAGAGTAATCAAAAGAAATGGTTCCGAGGTGGAATTCCAAAAGGAGAAAATCGAGGAGGCCATAAAAAAAGCAAACGCCGAAATCGATGCTCTTCATCAGTTAAACTCAACACAGATTCAGGCAATTGCAGATACAATTGCCCGCCAGGTAGCTGCCAGTTCTCACGCAGTAAATGTGGAGGATATCCAGGATATGGTTGAAACCGGTATCATGGAGATGCGTTGCTATGAGGTGGCACAGAAATATGTGCGCTACAGATATAAGAGAGAATTGTCTCGAAAGACTAACACCACTGACAATGGAATTCTGGCCCTTATAGACCAACTGAACGAGGAGGTAAAGCAGGAAAATTCTAACAAGAATCCTGTTATCAACTCTACCCAGCGTGATTATATGGCTGGTGAGGTTTCAAAGGATCTGACAAAGAGAATCCTTCTGCCAGAGGAGATAACAAAGGCTCATGACGAGGGAATTATCCACTTCCATGACGCAGATTACTTTGCCCAGAGAGAGCACAACTGCGACCTTATTAATCTGGAGGACATGCTTCAGAACGGCACAGTTATCTCCGGCACTATGATTGAAAAGCCACACAGTTTCTTTACAGCCTGCAACATTACTACCCAGGTAGTGGCCCAGGTTGCATCAAACCAATACGGTGGACAGTCATTTACCCTATCTCACCTTGCTCCTTTTGTTGATATCAGCAGGAACAAGATTCGTGAGCAGGTAATCGAGGAGAGAAAACTCTGCAATGAGTCATTGGATGAGGATGTAATCAAAAAGTTGACTGAGTCTAGACTGAATACAGAGATTAGAAATGGTATCCAGACCATCCAGTATCAGATGATTACCCTTATGACCTGTAATGGTCAGGCTCCTTTCGTTACTATGTTTATGTATTTGGACGAGGTGCCTGCAGGACAGACAAGAGATGACCTGGCAAAAATCATCGAGGAAGTCATGCGTCAGCGTATGCAGGGTGTAAAAAATGAAAAGGGTGTATGGGTTACACCTGCATTCCCTAAGCTTATATATGTTTTGGATGAGGACAATATCCACGAGGACAGCCAGTACTATTACCTGACAGAGCTTGCAGCCCAGTGTACTGCAAAGAGAATGGTTCCAGACTACATATCAGCAAAGATTATGAAGGAATTAAAGCAGGGCAATGTATATACTTGTATGGGTTGTCGTTCTTTCCTTACAGTGGAGGACAGCCAGCGCAATCCTGACGGAAGCCACAAATTCTACGGCAGATTCAACCAGGGCGTTGTCACAATCAATCTGGTGGATGCAGCCTGCTCTTCATATGGTGACATGGACAAGTTTTGGCAGATATTAGAGGAGAGATTAGAACTGTGTCACAGGGCACTCCGCTGCCGTCACGAGAGATTGCTTGGAACAGTATCAGATGTGGCTCCTATCCTTTGGCAGCACGGTGCCTTGGCCCGACTCCACAAGGGCGAGACTATAGACAAACTCCTTTACAATGGCTATTCAACTATCAGCCTTGGATACGCAGGTCTCTCAGAGATGTGCTACCGCATGCTGGGTGTCAGCCACACAGACCCAATGGGTAAGGAATTTGCCCTAAAGGTTATGCAGAAACTCAACGACAAGTGCGCTGAGTGGAAGGCTGCGGAAAATATTAGTTACAGTGTTTATGGTACTCCAATGGAGTCTACAACATACAAGTTTTCAAAGTGCCTGCAAAAGAGATTTGGAATCATACCACATGTAACAGACAAAAACTATATTACAAACTCTTATCATGTACATGTTACAGAAGAGATTGACGCCTTTGACAAATTAAAATTTGAATCAGATTTCCAGAAGTTGTCACCAGGTGGAGCAATTTCTTACATTGAGGTTCCAAATATGCAGCAGAATATTCCTGCAGTAATCTCAGTTATGAAGTATATCTACGACAATATCATGTATGCTGAGCTAAACACAAAGAGCGATTACTGCGAGGTATGCGGATACGATGGAGAAATTCAAATCGTAGAGGATAGCCACGGTAAATTAATATGGGAGTGCCCAAACTGCGGCAACCGTGACCAGGATAAAATGTCAGTTGCCAGAAGAACATGCGGATACATTGGTACCCAGTTCTGGAATCAGGGTAGGACCCAAGAAATTAAAGACAGGGTATTACACCTGTCTACAGGAACGGTATAAAAATGAATTATGGACAGATACTAAAAGCAGATTCTGCCAATGGTATAGGAATTAGACTAAGCCTCTTTGTTTCCGGATGTACAAATTGCTGCAAGGGTTGCTTCCAGCCTGAGACCTGGGATTTTAACTACGGAAAAGTTTATACAAAGGAAACAGAGGACTTTATAATAGAGGAGTTATCGAAAAGTTATTATGATGGAATAACAATTCTGGGAGGAGAGCCCTTTGAGCCTTGCAACCAGGAGGAGCTAGTCAAACTGATTAGGAGAATAAGGGCTGAGTTACCCCAGCGCACCATCTGGATGTACACAGGTTTTACCTATGACAAGGACCTGCAATATGGCCAAAGAAAACATACATACGTAACTGATGAGATTTTAGATTCTATAGATATACTGGTGGATGGAAAATTTATCCTGGAGGAAAAGGATATAACCCTTAATTTTAGGGGATCAAGAAACCAGAGAATCATAGATATGAAAAAGACAAAAGAGAGTGGAGAAATTGTTTTGCACCCTCTCAATGAAAGAAAAAAATAATAATGAGTCCTATGTCTTAAGTATTAAGGCATAGGACTTTTTTTGACTCGTTGACAGCATATTTTCAATAGTTTAGATTTAAATAGTAAGTAATCATTTAGGGGGGAATAAGATGAAATACAGGGCTTTAGTGGCTGATGACGAGCCAATGATTCGAAGGGGAATCAAAAGTTTTGTCAATTCATATGATGATTTTGAGGTGGTAGCCGAGGCTGAAGACGGGGAGATAGCCCTAGAAAAAGCCAGGGAAAATTCCATTGATGTCTATTTTGTGGATATAAATATGCCATTTATGAATGGGTTAGAATTCATAAATGAACTGAATATGCTCCACCCAGAAGCGTTGGTGGTAATCATAACAGGATATGATGTGTTTGAATATGCCAGAAAGGCCTTGACCCTGGGAGTTTTTGAATATGTTCTAAAGCCTATTCAGGAGGAAGTTTTCCAAGAACTGATTGAAAAGATTAGGGTGGAACTATCTGAGAGAAAGCAGGAGGATTGTGCTCAGAAATATTTGGAATGGGCCAGGAACAAAATAGGAAAAAGCAGGGAACTTTTGGTATCAGACCTTATGCATTCTTACCTGGGAGCCCACATTACAGACCAGGAGATGGCAGAGGAATGCCAGTATCTGGGGCTCACCATTCCAGAAAAATATATGGCCCTGTTGATTAGGACAGATTACAAGAGCAGCGATGATATAAATAATGAGTGGAACGAAGACCTCCTATTTTTTGTAGCGGAGAATATAGCCCTCGAAACCTTTGCCTCCTTAGCACTTGAGACCAAGTGCAGGACCAAGGAGGGCAACTTGGTGCTTATAATAGACAGGCAACAATCCACTACCTTGGATGAAAAGATAAAAACATATAAGGCTATGGTGGAATCCTACATGCCAGTCAGGTGTACCTGTGCATATGAAAGCGGGGAACATCTAGGAGATATCCCACAGATTTACCAGAATCTGTCCCAGCAGATAAAGGATAATTCTGGTATGTCAGAAATAATGAGTCAGGTGATAGGAATACTGGAAAGTGAGTATAAAAAAGAAGACTTGTCTCTCCAGGAGCTGGCTGAAAAGGTGGGACTTTCAGTACCATACCTGAGCCGCATCTTTAGGAAGGAGGCAGGCTGCACATTTGTAGATTACCTCACAAACTTGCGTATTAGAAAGGCCATTGCCCTACTCCATGAGGAGGACCTAAAGATATATGAAATCGCTGAAAGTGTGGGATATACGTCCCAACAGTATTTTAGCCTAGTGTTCAAAAAGAAAATTGGAATCAGTCCAATAGACTATCGCATGTCCCTTTCTGCGGGGCAGGATAAAAAAGTATAAATTCCGGATAATATCCTCTAATTACATTTCTTGTAGACAATCCTAAAATCATAAATGTAAACAAAAGTAAATGCTAACAGCAGTTAGGGCCCAGGCCCTACTGCTCTTTTAGCAAATTTTGGGAAGGCCCAATGTAAAAGGAGGGAATATGAAAAGAAAACTTTTAACAGCGCTTGTCAGCGCAACAATGGTTATGTCTCTCATGGCAGGCTGTGGTAGCACTGATACAAACGACGCAGCAGAGACTGCAGAACCAGCAGCAGAGGCTGAGGAGACCACAAGCGAGGAAGCAAGTGATGACAGCGCAGCTTCAGGGGAGAAGTTAGTAGTTGGCTTCGCACAGATTGGTCAGGAGTCTGGATGGAGAGATGCAGAGACAGCATCTATTCAGGAATATGCAGCAGAGCACTCAGACACAGTTGAACTCAATTTTGCAGATGCACAGCAGAAGCAGGAAAACCAGATTAAGGCTATCAAGTCTTTCATCGAGCAGGATGTTGACGTTATCGGTCTTGCACCTGTAGTTGAAACTGGTTGGGACCAGGTATTTGCAGAGGCACAGGATGCTGGTATTCCAATTATTCTTTTGGATAGAACAGCAGACGTAGACGAAAGCTTATACGCAACATTCATCGGATCTGACTTTATCGAAGAAGGAAAGGTTGCAGCAGACAACATGGCAACTCTCATCGGTGGTAAGGGCAAGATCGTTGAAATCGAAGGAACAGTTGGTGCATCAGCAGCAACAGATAGAAAGACAGGCTTTGATGAGCAGATGGCAGAGAAGTATCCTGACATCGAGATTGTAGCATCTCAGACAGGTGACTTTACAAGAGCTGGTGGTAAGGAAGTTATGGAGTCATTCCTAAAGTCTAACCCAGATATCGTTGGCGTATATTGCCACAATGATGATATGGCTCTTGGCGCAATCGAAGCTATCAAAGAAGCAGGCCTTAAGCCAGGCGAAGACATCAAGACAGTTTCTGTTGATGGTGTTCACGATATTTTCGAAGCAATGGTAAACGGCGAAGCAAACTGTACAGTAGAGTGTAATCCATTACTTGGACCTCTTTTCTTTGAGACAGCACAGCAGCTTAAAGAAGGCAAGACAGTTGATAAGTGGGTTAAGTCAGTTGATGGCGTATTCACATCAGATGTAGCAGCAGACGTTATTGACTCTCGTAAGTATTAATTAGGACCTAGTCAAAAAGGCTGGGAAACAAAGAAAGTAAAGAAATCCGCTCCGGCTCATAAGGAGCGGATTTTTTAAAAAAAGGAGGAAGTGGATGAGTAATCAGGAAAAGCTATTAACTATGACCGGCATCTCAAAGTCCTTCGGAAAAGCGGTTAAGGCCCTTGATAATGTTCAGTTTGAACTAAATGCAGGGGAAATACACGCCCTCCTGGGAGAAAATGGAGCGGGAAAATCCACATTAATAAAAGTATTAACAGGTGTAGAGGAGAGAGATAAGGGAGAGATTACCCTAGATGGCAAGACTATTCACCCTAGGTCAACAGATGAGGCTCAAAAGGTGGGTATCTCAACTGTTTATCAGGAGGTAAACCTATGCCCTAATCTGTCAGTAGCGGAGAATATCTACATCGGAAGAGCACCAAAGACAAAATTTGGTGGAATGGATTGGAAGAAAATGAATGCAGATGCATCCAAACTACTCAGCGGGTTTGGATTAAATCTCAATGTGCAGGCAAACCTGGACAATTATTCAGTAGCAATACAGCAGATGATTGCCATAGCAAGAGCCAGTGATATCAAGGCCAAGGTTTTAATCCTGGATGAGCCAACATCATCACTGTCACAGGCAGAGGTAAACAAACTGTTTGAGGTAATGAAAAAACTAAAGGCTGAGGGAATGGGAATTATTTTCGTAACCCACTTCCTTGATCAGGTATATGAGGTAACGGATAGGATAACAGTACTGCGAAACGGAGCATATGTAGGAACATACAATACCAGCGACCTGCCTAGAATGGAACTGGTATCAAAGATGATCGGAAAAGATTATGCTGCCTTGAATAAGTCAGTCCTTGATTCTAAGGCTGAGAAAAAGGGAAGCGATAAGGGAGAGCCTTTCGTAAAACTAGACAATGTTTCTCATCAGGGCACTATCAACAACATAGATATGGATATTCATAAGGGAGAAGTTTTGGGACTGTCAGGCTTGCTTGGCTCAGGTAGATCAGAAACTGCAAGAGTAATATTTGGCCTGGATTCAGTTTCAGAAGGTGAACTTAAGATAAAGGGGGAAAAGGTAAATTTCAAACATCCTATTGACGCAATCAGAAAAGATATTGCCTTTTGTCCTGAGGATAGAAAGACAGACGGAATCATAGGAGACCTATCTATCAGGGACAACATAGTGCTGGCCCTGCAGACAAAGAAGGGACTCTTTAAAAAGATTAGCAAGAAAGAGGCACAGATTCTGGCTGATAAGTATATTGAGCAACTGGAAATTAAAACCCCAAATGCAGACCAGTTGATCAAGAATCTGTCAGGCGGTAACCAGCAAAAGGTAATCCTGGCTAGATGGCTGGCCACCAATCCAGAACTTTTGATGCTGGATGAGCCAACACGTGGTATCGACGTAGGTACCAAGGCAGAGATACAAAAGATTGTTATTGATTTGGCCTCTGAGGGAATGGCTGTCCTTTTCATCTCATCTGAGTTAGATGAGGAAATCAGGTGCTGCCAAAAGATTATAGTGCTAAGGGATATGCAGCAGGCAGGAGAGGTAAGCGACGAAGAGATTTCTCAAAGTGCTGTAATGGAGATAATGGCAGGGGGTGATAATGCATGAAAAATAAATTAAGCAAATGGTCTCAGAACCAAGCCTTCTGGCCAATAGTAATATTTCTTTTAATAATTTTGATTAACAGCATAATGACCGGAGGTGATTTCCTAAAAATCACCATGGTGGATGGTCATTTTTATGGACGTATCATTGATATTTTCAGAAATGGTGGAAAATTGATGATACTGGCAGCAGGTATGACTATGGTACTGGCCACAGGTGGTACAGATATCTCTGTAGGATCTGTAATGGCTATATCAGGAGCAATTGCCTGCTCCATCATTGAGGGAAATCTGCTTCCGTCATTAAATGGATCAGTACCAGCAGCCATCGTCCTGGCTATCTGTGCAGGAATTATCTGTGGCCTTTGGAATGGTTTTTTGGTGTCAAAGATACAGATACAGCCAATTGTTGCTACCATGATTCTTTTGGTTGCGGGACGTGGAATTGCCCAACTAATCACCAATGGCAAGATTATAACCATCAATTCAGATGCATATTACTTTATCAACGGTGGATATATATTAGGATTGCCATTCCCACTTTACATAGTAATTTTTTTGGTGGGAACCCTGCTTTTATTTGTACACAGAACAGCCTTTGGACTTTTCCTTGAGTCAATTGGTTGTAATCCTAAGGCATCAAAGTTTGCAGGAATCAAGGTAAGCGGATACCTCCTTGCAATCTATACAATCTCTGGAGCATTTGCAGCAGTGGCAGGTCTCATAGAAAGTGCGGGAATAAAGGGAGCAGACTGTAACAACGCAGGTCTCAACATTGAGATGGACGCCATCCTGGCAGTTGCCATCGGCGGAACTAACCTGATGGGCGGTAGATTTAATATCCTTTCTAGCGTTGTGGGAGCTTTGATTGTACAGAGTATTACAACTACTGTATATGCTCTTGGCGTTCCAGCAGCATATATCAGAGTTTTAAAGGCCCTGCTTATCATTGTAATTTGTCTGTCACAGTCTGATAGATTCAAGCAGGCTCTGGCCAAGGCATTTGCATCAAGAAAGAGAAGGGAGGCAGCAGTCTAATGACAAGAGGCGAGAATAAAAAGAAAAAATTCCACATAAACAATGTGTCCCTTCTAATTACAATCGTTTTATTTGTTGCAATGTTTATATTTGGTTCAATTAGGTATGACCACTTCTTTTCCATTTCAACATTTTTAAACCTATTTAACGACAATGCCTATTTAATGATTGCCGGTATAGGCGAAACCTTTGTGCTAATTACTGGAGGAATTGATATTTCGATTTCATCTACAGTAGCATTCACAGGCGTATTTATGGCACACTGCCTGGAAAAAGGAATGCCAGCATTTGTGGTTATATGCCTAGCCCTCCTAATCGGCATAACAGTAGGCGCAGTACAGGGAAGTCTTATTCACTATTTTAAGCTTCAGCCTTTTATAGTAACCCTGGCCGGCCAGTTTTTGATGAGAGGATTATGTGTCGTAATCAGTGAAGCCTCCATTCCAATTAACGACAGCTTCTTCAAAGGCATGGCACTAGGCAGAATCCCAATCTCCTTTGGCGAGGCTAAGCCTTTAAATGGAAAGATTTATTACTATGTACTAATTGTCATGGTGGTACTGCTCGTATCCATCTTCGTTCTCAAGAAGTTGGCCTTCGGTCGCGCTATTTATGCTGTCGGAGGTAACGAACAGTCCGCCGCCCTTATGGGTCTGAATGTTGCGAGAACAAAGATTGGAGTGTATATTATAAGTAGTTTTTGCGCAGCACTTGCAGGTATTGTATTCTCATTCTACACCCTAGCCGGATACGGTCTTCAGAATATGGGTATGGAGCTTGATGCAATATCTTCAGCCGTAATAGGTGGTACACTTTTGACTGGTGGTGTTGGATCAGTATTTGGAACTATGGTTGGTGCCATGATTCAGGGTATTATCCAAACTATTGTTACCTACGAGAATCTTAACACTTGGTGGACAAAGGTTACTATTGCAGGCCTCCTGTGTCTCTTTATTGTTATCCAAAGGGTAATAGCGGTAAGAGCAGATGCTATGAAGGGCAAGGCCACAGCGGAGTAATGTTACTGAAGGAATAAACTAATAGGAATAGGCGTTATGAGAAAACTGCTGACAAGTTTTAAAAAGACCAGGATTCGTACAAGACTGATCATGTCGCAGGCACTCATCGCGCTTATTCCTTTTTTGCTTGTGGGCATGGTTGGTATTGTATTCTCAGTGAGAGAAGCCAGCAAAAATATTGACCAGCGTACCTCACAGCGAGTAAACCAGATTAGCCAGACCCTAGATATTTATGTGGAGGACTTGGGCAAGTTGACTTCCACAATGGCCTCGGTCACTGCAGAAAGCGGCTACCCTGACGAAGAGGGGAAAAAACATATAACAGACTATATGACGGATACCATGATTAATTATGATGAGATTGCGGGTATTCTTGTGGCCTATACAGATGACAACTATATAAGCACAGGAATGACCAGAATCTCTAGGGATTCATTCTCCAGAGAGAAATGGTATCAAACAGCCATAGCAGATCCGAATCATGTCCACATGATTAGTTCTGTCACCGGCAGAAATATTATGACTGATGTCAGTTATAGTGTGGACGATGTATTTTCTATAGTTAAGGCGGTTATTGATGAGGATAGCGGAAAGACAATAGGAGTATTACTTTTAGATGTAAGGCGGTCCATCATAGCCTCTGCAATTCAGGACGCCGTCAGTGGAACGGAAGGTTTTGTCTATGTTTTAGACGAGAATGATTCTATGGTTTACACCCCTATCAATGAGGTGGTTTACAGGATAAATACCTCTTGGTTTAAAGAGACGGATAGGGCCCTGAGGGTAAATATAAAGGATGGCAGCTATCATGTGAGATACAAGACCTCGCCTATTACAGGCTGGAAGACAGTCAGTGTCACATCCTATGGATATCTGATGGCAGATGTGTATAACATGATTACTATTTATGCAATCATGTTGATAACCACCATGGTGCTGGTGGTATATTTGTCTCTCCGCCTGTCCTCGAATATTACAAGGCCAATTTCTAATCTCAGGGACTTGATGCAAAAGGCCGAGGAAGGGGATTTGACCATTAGGTATGAGGGGGATGAAGGAGATGAAATCTCCCAACTGGGTAAAAATTTTAATCATATGCTGGAGAGAATCCAGGCCTTGCTTGCCAGGGTGAGAGAGGAAGAGGACCAAAAACACCAGGCTCAGTTAAAGATTGTCCAGGAGCAATTCAAGCCTCATTTCTTGTACAACACCCTGGACACAATCAACTGGATGGCCAGAGAGCATAAGGCCATGGACATAGTAAAACTAGTGGATGCCCTGACCAATGTATTTAGAATTAGCCTGAGCCGAGGCAATGATTATATAGATATTAGCCAGGAAATAAAATATATATCTTCCTACCTGTATGTACAAAAGACCAGGTATGAAGACAAGTTAGATTTTAATGTGGAAGCAGATGAGGACTGCATGGAGGCAGTGGTTCCAAAACTTATTTTGCAGCCAATCATTGAAAATGCCATATATCATGGAATAAAGCAAAAGAGAGATGTGGGACATATAAATATTTCTGTAAAGCATGTGGATGACACCATTGTTATGACAGTGGAAGATGACGGCAAGGGTATGGATAAAAACACCCTCAATGCAGTTAGAAAATCCCTACAGACCAAGGGAGGTCACGTGGCGGCCAACTCTTCCTTTGGACTGTACTATGTCAGGGAGCGTTTGCAGCTTAGGTACAGGGATAATTTCTCGATTTTGGTAGATTCAACAGAGGGCGAAGGAACTAGATTTGCTATAATCATTCCTTTCGTTCAGGAGGCATAATGGTAACTATGGGAGGATTTAGGAAAAGTTTAATTAGTATAGTTTTAGCAGCAGGCCTACTGGCCTGCCTTTTGAATGCCTGCGCACCTGCGGGTACTGCAGATGAAACCAAGACAGGCAGCAAGTATATTATTGGAGTGTCCCAGGCAAACATGCGTGAGGAGTGGAGAATTGCCCTCATAGACGAATTAAAGGAAGCGGCAGATTCCGAGGAGGACATTCAAATCATCACTGCCGATGCCACAGGCAGCGTGTCAAAGCAGGTACAGGATATTGATAATTTAATTAATTATGGGTCAGACCTAATAATCATTTCTCCAGTTGACGAGAAAAAGATGGCCTCAAAAATCAAGGAGATATATAACAAGGATGTGCCGGTAATCGTTATGGACAGGGCGGTAGAGGGATTTGACTACACCCTATACATTGGCCCTGACAACCAGGTGGTTGGAAGACAGGCTGGTGATTATGTGGCAAATAGACTGGGGGATAATGGAGGCAGGGTGGTTGCCCTGTCCAGCAAGTCCATGTCCATACAGGGGACAGAGAGAATGGCTGGATTTTTGGGGACTATGGAAGAAAACTCTCAGATAAACGTGGAGAGTCTTTACATGGAATCTGAGTCAAAGGATGCAGCCTACGATTTGATATGTGCCTCCAAGGAAAAGGTGGAGCGGGCAGATATCATATTTGCCTACAGCGACAATGTGGCACTAGGCGTCTGTGATGCCCTAAGGGATTCTGGATTAGAGGGCACAGTGCAGGTGGTGGACTGTGACGGATTCAAGGGCGAGGATGAAGGAATGGACTTGGTAAAAGAGGGGCGACTATTGGCCACAGTATCCTGCCCAATCGGTGGCAATGAAGCCTTTGATTACGCAAAGAGCATTCTCAAGAATGAAAGCGGTGTGCCAAAGCAGGTAATCCTCAGGAGCACACTCATAACAGTTGGAAATATAAATGAAGCCCTAGGCCAGATGGACGCCAACTACGAGGACCATGGGCAAACTATCGATGTGGGCTTTAGCCAGCCAGGTAAGGAAAGTAACTGGCGACTGGCAAACATAAAATCTGTCAGCGAGTCGGCCAGGGCCTTTAATATAAACTTGCATATGGAATATGCGGACCAGTCTCAGGCAAAACAGTTTGAGGCCATCAGGGGATTTATTGACGAAGGTGTGGATGTAATCATAGTGTCTCCAGTGGTTGGGGATGGATGGGAAGGAATTCTCACCCAGGCCAAGGATGCAGGGATTCCTGTAATCATGTCAGATAGAGATGTGACAATTGAAGGGGAGGACGAAAGCCTGAGGACTACCTACATAGGAGCGGATTTTATGGAGGAAGGCCGCAGGGCCATGCAGTGGCTCAGGGACAATGTGCCAGCGAAAGGCAAGGCTTTAAAGATAATGGAATTAAAGGGTAATGCAGGAGCCAAGCCAACCCTGGAGCGTGGCCAAGGATTTAGGAATATATTAAACCAGACACCGGGATATGAAATCGAGTATTCGGACTATGGAGACTTTACCTTTGAGGGAGGTAGAGAGGTTGTTAGCCAATACCTAGATGAAAATGAGTGGGACATTGACATAATCTATGCTCACAACGACGATATGGCCCTAGGTGCCATTGAGGAACTAAAGGCCAGGGGCATTATGCCAGACCAAAAGGTGACGGTTATTTCTGTAGATGCCACAAAGGCAGCCTTTGAGTCTATGGTGGCTGGAGAATTAAGTTGTAGCGTAGAGTGTAACCCTATTATTGGGGACCAGTTGATGAAGGCGGTAAGAGATCTGGTGGCAGGAAAGAAGATGCCATACAAGATTATTACAGAGGAAAAGGTATACGACCAAAGCGTGGCAGAAAGTTTGATTAAAAGCAGAGAGTACTAAGGCCTTGCGAAAACATTAAAGATTTTAAGTAATATAATGTATAATGATAATTATGGAGGATTCTAGGATGAATTTTGCGATTATTGGTGCTGGCGGTATCGCCAGAAAAATGTCAGAAACAGTTAAACATATGCCAGAGGTAAACATGTATGCCATATCAGCAAGAGATTTGGACAGGGCCCAGGCCTTTGCCAAGGAGTGGGGCTATGAAAAGGCATATGGGTCATATGAGGAGATGCTAGCAGATGATCAAGTAGAACTGGTCTACATTGCTCTTCCACATTCTCATCATCACCAGTGGTCTATAAAGGCTATGGAGGCAGGCAAGCATGTCCTTTGCGAAAAAGCTTTTGCGGTCAATGAAAGACAGACAAGAGAGATGATTGCCGTTTCAAAAAAGACAAATAGACTTTTGGCCGAGGCAATTTGGACTAGATATATGCCATCTAGGCAGATTATCAATGACCTTATTAAAGAGGGCACAATTGGTCAGGTAAAGACTATTAGCGCAAACCTGGGATACAAGATAGACAACCATGAGAGAATTATGAAGAAGGAACTGGCAGGAGGAGCCTTGCTGGACCTTACTGTATATCCTCTCAATTTCTCCTCTATGATTATGGGGGATAATATCAAAGAGATTAATGCATCATGCATTAAGACTGAAACCGGGGTAGACGGTCAGGATACCGTAATGCTGGAGTACGAAAACGGAGTAATGGCCAGCCTCTACACCTCGATTTATACCCAGACAGACAGAAGGGGAATGATCTACGGAACAAATGGATTTTTGGAGATAGAGAATATTAACAACCCCCAGTCAATAAAGGTATATGACGGTGACAGGGCAAATCCAAAGGTCATAAAAGAGATAAAGGTGCCTGAGCAGATTACAGGATACGAGTATGAGGTTAGGGCATGTATAAAAGCCATTGAAGAGGGCAAGATAGAGTGCCCAGAGATGCCACATGACATGACTATTGAGATAATGAGACAGATGGATGAGATAAGAAAGCAATTTGGCATTGACTTTGGCAGTATTGAGTAGAGGTATGAATGGTTACACACGTATATTTTGATTTAGATAACACCCTGTATAATTTTGAGGAGGCCAGCGCAAAGGCTGTAAAGGCCACTGCCAGAAAGGCCTATGAAATGTTTGGTCTCAACGAAAAGGAATTCATAGATTTATACGGGGAGTATATGCACAAGCAGGAGAGGGAGGCCCCATTTCCTAACGCTGGAATGCACTCTAGGGTTCTGAGATTTAAGATGATGCTGGAGTACTATCACCTGCCTGTTTTGCCATATGCAGCAGACCTATCTAAATACTATTGGGAGTCTCTGATAAAAGATATTAAGCCAGAGAAAGGTCTTGTTAATCTCTTAAAGCAATTGAAGGCAGGAGATTACTTTATTGGTCTTGGCACCAACATGCAGGCCTACCCCCAGTATAAAAAATTGGTAAAACTGGGTATTGAAGGCTATTTTGATGGGCTCATTACCAGCGAGGAGGCGGCGTATGAAAAGCCTCAGAGAGAATTTTTCCAATTCATATTAGACCAGGACAAGGTGGAGGCTGATGAGTGTCTTTTTTTGGGAGACAACATAATCCACGATGTTTTCCCTGCCCTAGAGATTGGTATGCGGGCCGGGCTCTACACCCCAAATCTACCGGAGGACAGATTAAAAAAGTATGTCAAACTGGCGGAGGAAAAGGGATATAAGATTAAGGAATATCATGGAAGTATTCAGGATATAGGACGTGAACCAGGAGTAATACACCAGATTAAAAATTGGGAGAATCTATGAATATACTCATAACAAATGATGATGGAATAAATGCCAGTGGCCTATTTAGGTTGGCCCAGGTGGCCAGAGAGTTTGGTCAGGTGTGGGTTGTGGCACCTGATTCTCAAAGATCAGCCGCAAGCCATAGCATTACATTGAGAGAGACCATTGATATATACCCGGCCCCAGGTTTTGAGGCGGAGGGAATCAAGGCCTTTGCCTGCTCAGGCACCCCGGGAGACTGCGTCAGAGTAGGGGCTTTGAGCGTGATGCCACAAAAGCCAGATTTGCTTTTGTCAGGGATTAACTATGGATATAATGCGGCCAGCGATATTCAATATTCAGCCACCTGTGGAGCTGCTTTTGAGGGGGCTTTTCAGGGGTGTCATTCCATCGCCCTGTCAGAGGGAGCCAGTGACTGCCATGAGGTGACTGACAAATATCTGAGAGAGGTTATTGCGGAATTAATTCATACAGATATAAAACCAGGCTTTATTCACAACGTAAATTTCCCGGATTGCAAGTTGGAAGATTTTAAGGGAATACTGAGAGAGAGGACTGTTTCTTCCGGCATGTTTTTCAAGGATACTTACCAGCATGTTGAGACCTTAGATAATGGCGGAAAGAGGTACATGGTAAAAGGCATGTACAATGAAAACTGCGAGGATTTAACAGACTTTCACGCCATTGTTAACAACTACATTTCAATTGGGGTAGTTAACAATGTGGGGGTTTTATAAATAATCTCTCAAGACAATTGAGGCTTTACATGTTTAGATTAATAAAAGATATAGAAAAAAGAATCGAAGTAAAAAGAGCAGTATTTGAATATACCAGTTTTACCTTTGGCGCATTGGCCATGGTGGCAGGAATTTATTTTTTCAAATTCCCTAATCACTTTTCTTTTGGAGGAATAAGTGGTTTGTCTATTGTCCTTGCAGCCATTACACCATGGACACCAGGTCACATTAACTTGATTATTAATGCCATACTGCTTTTGATTGGCTTTGTGGTTTTTGGAAAGAGTTTTGGGATTAAAACCACATATATTACCATTTTGGTCTCTCTTGGGCCAAGACTTCTAGAACTAATATACCCAATGGAGGCTCCCCTTACAGACCAGCCGGTGTTGGAATTGTTGTTTGCCATTGGTCTGCCGGCCTTTGCCTCAGCCATATTCTTTAATCTGGGAGCCAGTTCTGGTGGTACAGATGTTGTGGCCATGATTCTCAAAAAATATTCTATGATAAATATAGGCACAGCTCTTTTTATCACAGATTTGGTAATAGTCCTTATGTCATGTTTTGTATTTGATATAAAGACAGGTCTCTTTTCTTTCGTAGGTCTTTTGGCAAAGTCCCTCATGGTGGACTCAACTATTGAGAATATTAACTTGGTCAAGTACTTTACCATTATTTGTGACAATCCTGAGCCAATAGTGGATTTCATTATCAAGGATTTGAAAAAGGGAGCCACAGTCTATAGGGCTGAGGGAGCCTACGGTCACAAGGAAAAGACTATAGTTTTGACTATACTTAAAAGGCAACAGGCAGTTGAACTTAAAAATTTTATTAAAAGAAATCACCCTGGAGCTTTTATTGCAATAACAAATAGTAGTGAAATAATTGGGAAGGGATTTAGAGGCTACAACTAGCAGATGAGAAAACACACAGAGGAATACTTTACAAAGACATTCTATCAGGTTGACTTTTTAATGATAGGGGTCTCTATATTATTTGAATTAATAATATCAGGAATTATGTATAGCGAGGGACTTATATATCAGAATCTTGCCAATTACACTCTTTGGTTTCTGGTTCTTCCTGCCGCAATGAATATTGGTGGGGCAGTAGTTTTCGTGCTTTTGGGGAAATATACTAGGAGTCAGAAACTAAAAAATGAGATTCCCATATATTTGATGGCATATATTGGAATTGTTTTAGGTGTCACCCATTATCTTTATCCAGTCCTTTTTTTAGTGGGATTAATTCCTCTGTTTTTAAGTACTGTTTTTGAGGATAGGAAACTCCTCAGGAATATAGGAGCCATTGAGATATTTGCCCAGTTTTTAATTATGGATTGGGTAGTCTTTTACGCAGCGGAGAGATTTAACTCAGATATTAGATATATGTATCCCCAGACCATAATCAGCGTGGCGATGTATGTGGTTGCATATTATTGTGCAGTAAAGATGTTAAATCTTGCATTGGAGAAAAAAGGTGGAGAAATTGAGGAGGCTAAACAGGCCCGTACAGAGAGAATGAGCCTGCAGATGATTACTACCTTGGCAGGTACCATAGATGCCAAGGACCCATATACAAATGGACATTCCACTAGAGTGGCTATGTATTCAAGAGAGATAGCAAGGAGAGCCGGCAAGGGAGATTCTTATCTGCAGAATATCTATTATATTGGTCTCCTTCATGACATTGGAAAAATCGGAGTGCCTGATAGCATCCTTGGCAAGCAGGGAAAACTGGACAAGGCAGAGTATGATGTAATAAAACTCCACACCACAATTGGGTCTGAGATTTTATCAGAGATTACAGAAATACCTATGCTCAGCGTGGGAGCTAGATCCCACCATGAAAGATACGGAGGTGGAGGCTATCCAGATGGATTGGCAGGATTAGACATTCCGGAGGAGGCAAGAATTATCTGCGTGGCAGATGCCTATGACGCCATGTCTTCAGACAGAAGTTACAGGTCTGCTCTTACCCAGGAAAAGATAATAGAGGAGATTGAAAAGGGTAAAGGCGGCCAGTTTGATCCATATTTTGCAGACATAATGTTGGATATGATAAAAGAGGACAATGAATATGCCATGAGGGGCAAGTCCGATGATGACCTGGTAGGCATTATCCAACTGAGAAATATGTTGGGCGTGGATTCTGGAAAGGGAGCCTTTAATACTGGCTTCGGCGGCTTTACAGAGATGTATCATTTCTTTAGAAGATACGCCATCAGAAACAAACTTAGGATGCAACTTGTCCTTATTAATTTAATAGACAAAAATGATGCCTATGCTCCGTCAGAGACTGAGGGCTACATGGGACTCTTGGAACACATTATTTCTAATTCCATTAGAAATACCGACGTAGAGGCAAGGTTAGGCATCAACCAATATATGATTATTCTTACAAATGTGGAGGATTCAGATAGCCCTAAGATAATAGATAGAATACATGAGGCCTGGCATACAATGTCAGGTAATAATTCTTTGTCGATTAGTTTTGAAGTGCAGGAGATTAACGCTGACAACATTCAAAAAGAAAAGGTATAGAATCTATGAATAATAAAAAATCTTATAGGAAGGTTGGGAATTCAATAGCAAGGATTGCAGCAGTGGGGATTCTGGTGCTCCTTCAGGTGGCTTGGATTGGATTTTTGCTGTTTCAATTGGGAAGTTACAGCCAAGAGATTCAGCTGGTGACTTCCCTGTTCACCTTACTTTTGGTTTTAATTGTATATGGGTCCTATACCAACTCGGCTAATAAGATACCCTGGATTATTTTCATTGCCTTTGTGCCTGTATTTGGAATTCTCCTCTACGCCACAATGGGATATCCAGATGTGACAAAGAAGGCCAGGCTTAGGTACGAGGATATTGATGCCAGGGTTTTCCCTCTCTTAAAACAGGACATGGCTGTTATGGATAGCCTAAAAAAAGAAAATAGGCTGGTGGGATCTCACTGCACCTATGTTTCTAAAGAAATGAGATTTCCTGTATATAAAAATACAGATTTAAAATATTTTGATGACCCAGTGCCTGCCATTGCATCTATGGTGGAAGATTTAAAGTCTGCAAAAGATTTTATCTTTATGGAGTATTATGCAATCCAGGATGATAAGACCTTCGAGCCTATCAAGGAAGTCTTGGTAGATAAGGCCCAATCGGGAGTAAGGGTTAGACTAATTTATGATGATATTGGGTCAGCCAGTTTTATAAATGAAAAGTTTGCGGATGAAATGAAGAGTCTTGGGGTTGATTGCCGCATCTTTAACCATATAGGTCCTATTTTTAAAATCATTATGAACAATAGAGACCATAGGAAAATAACGGTTATAGACAACAAGGTGGGATACACAGGTGGATACAACCTGGCAAATATTTATACCCATATAAGTGAGCCTTACGGTAGGTGGAAGGACACGGGAGTCAGGATAGAGGGAAAGTCTGTGTCTTCCCTTACAGCTATGTTTTTGGAAGTTTGGAATGCTGTTAGCGACAAGGACAAGGACGATAAGGACCTAACCCAATTTTTCCCAGAATACAAAGAGGAAAAAGATGGGGATGGGTATATCCAGCCATATGCAGACGTGCCATATGACACAGAGCAGGTGGGAGAGACAGTGTATATGAGCATGCTGCAGACGGCGGTAGATTATTGCTGGTTCTCCACCCCATATCTGGTAATCTCAGATGAACTAAGCCGAGAATGCGAGATGGCGGCAAAACGCGGGGTTGATGTAAGAGTCATTACACCAGGTATACCAGACAAAAAACTTGTAAATATGATGACTAAGTCCTACTACAATACCCTAGCTAGAAATGGGGTTAGGATTTTTGAATTTACACCGGGATTTTGCCATGCGAAAATGAGCATATGTGATGGCAAGGCGGCAACAGTAGGCACATTCAATTTGGATTTCAGGTCCCTATATCTGCATTTTGAGGATGGTGTCTATATGTATGGTTGTTCTGCAGTGGGGGATATAGAAAATGACTTTAAAGCCTTGTTGGAGGATTGCACAGAAGTTACGGAAAAATATGCATCTAAAAACAGGCTGCCCCTTAGACTATGGCAATGTGCTATGAGGCTGATGGCCCCGCTTGTATAGTTTCAACAATCTTACAACTAAAAAAATAACACCAAAATGATAAAAGAAGCCTTAATCTCATGGCTTCTTTTTTTTAATATATAAAAGAGTTACAAGGGACTAATTGAGTCTTTGATAAACCAAGAAATATTAAGAAATAGGAGTAATGCTATGAAATATTTAGATTCAGATGGAACCTTTCAGGTAGACCAGCCAGACAATGTTGCAAATTTATATTTTCCACTGGCCTCGGAGACAGGGCTTAAATCTTGCGTTACCCCACTGCTTGCAGGTGACGCAAAAGTTGACCAAAACCACTTTGTGTTGGAGCCTGAGAGTGTAGAAAACCTTAACAATAACAAATCTACTAGAAACTTCTGGTGCAGAGTGGATGGTAAACTGTGGTCTGCAACAGGTGTTAGCGCCTATCAGCAGGCGGCTAGATTTA
Source organism: Pseudobutyrivibrio sp. (assembly GCA_024684955.1). Lineage (GTDB taxonomy): Bacteria > Bacillota > Clostridia > Lachnospirales > Lachnospiraceae > Pseudobutyrivibrio. The sequence continues at coordinate 20,519 of JAIKWH010000073.1, read as the reverse complement.
CAAAGGACCAGGAGAAGACAAGCCTTAGAGCAGGCATGCTTTGGCATGAACTTACCAGGACTAATGAGTCCTTAGGGCTGCAATCTAAGATATTGTCCTTTGTGCCTTATGACAAAAATTACGAGGCCCATGTGATCACAATTAAAAACCTAAGTGACCAGGGAAGAAAACTGGAATTTATACCAGCCATTCCTCTATATAGCAGGAGTGCTGACAACATCAGAGACCATCGCCATGTTACATCTCTTCTCAATAGGATGGAGATATCTGAATACGGTGTAATAAACACACCTACCCTCTCCTTTGATGAGAGGGGTCATCAGAAAGGGGACAGCACATATTTTGTGGAAGGTATTTCCATGGATGGTAAAGGACCAGACAAGTGCTGCGGAGTTTTAGATGACTTTATCGGGGCAGGGGCTTTGGATTGGCCACAGGCACTGGTCAGCGGTGATGATAGTATTTGGCAGACCAAGGGCCAAAGGGTAGATGGCCAAGAGGTAATCGGTGCCCTTCATTTCCCAGAGACAGAAATTGCTGGAAATTCTAGCAAGACATATATAGTAGTAATCGGTATCAACAAGTCAAAGGAAGGAGTTATTGCTTCTAGAGAAAGTTGGAATACCATCGACAAGCTTTATGACAGTTTGAATGAAACCAAGGACCACTGGAAATCCTTGGCCCCTATTAGGATTCATACTGGCGACCATATTTTCAATTTCTTTTTCGCTTGGGTAGGACTACAGCCAGAACTTCGCCGAGTTTATGGCTGTTCATTCCTGCCTCATCATGACTACGGCAGAGGAGGCAGAGGCTGGAGAGACCTGTGGCAGGATTGCCTGGCTCTTTTGATTATGCATCCTGAGCAGGTGAGAGAAATGCTGGTGGCAAATTTTGCTGGTGTCAGAGAGGACGGAAGCAACGCTACAATCATTGGTGATGGTTTGGGCAATTTTAAGGCAGACCGAAACGGAATAGCTAGAGTCTGGATGGACCACGGCTTCTGGCCATGGATGACCATGCAGTTATACATTAATCAAACTGGGGATGAGCAGATTCTGTTTGAGACCCAGGGATATTTTGAAAGCGACAAAAAGGGTAGCCTTTTAGAGCATCTAATCAAACAAAACCTATATGCCTTTGATAAAAAGGGAGAGCACGGCATGCTGAGAATACTTGGGGCAGATTGGAATGATGCTCTGGATCTTGCCTCAGACAGGGGAGAGTCAGTTGCCTTTTCAAATGCCTATGCCATGAATCTCATCAGCCTGGGACAGAAGGTTTTGGAACTGGCTGAGAAATATCCAAATCAAAATCTGGATGTGGACCAGGCCAAGGAACTGATTGAAAAGGGCAAGAGCCTGCAAGAGAAAATTAGAAAAGAGCAGTGGCTTTCAGATGGTTTCTATAACAGCTACTATGACAATGATGGCAATGCCCTGGCAGATGGGAACATGATGCTGACAGGTCAGGTATTTGCAATCATGGGAGGAACTGCTACTGATGATCAGATTAAGTCTATAACCCAAAAAGCAGATGAACTATTGTATGACAAGAGTTGCGGCGGTTATAGATTAAATACAGATTTTAATGAAGTAAAGATGAACATGGGACGCCAATTTGGATTTGCCTTTGGGGAAAAAGAAAATGGGGCTGTGTTCTCACACATGGCGGTTATGTATGCAAATGCCCTTTACCAGAGAGGCTATGCAAAGGAAGGCTTTAAGGCTCTGAGCAGTTTGTATGAGCAGGCTATGAATTTTGAGGCTTCTGGCATTTATCCAGGAGTTCCTGAATACTTTGGCAGAAATGGAAAGGGATTATACCACTATCTGACAGGAGCAGGCTCTTGGTACCTTATGACTGTTGTGCAGGAGATGTTTGGAGTAAAACCTGTCATGGGAAAAATGGAGGTTAAGCCACATCTTTTAGACGAGCAGTTTGATAAGGATGGAAAGGTTTGGATAGAACTTCCATGGCAAGCAAACATGGTTAGAATAACAATAGGAAAAGACGGAAAGTACACAATGGAAACAAGTAATAAGAATAGAGGGAGATAAGAGTTTATGAAACAGTTCACAATGGAAAACTATGGAAGAAAAAGCACATTTGCCAGCTTCCTGCCAGGAATTGCAGGCATAAAGGGAATCCCAATCTGGTGCTACTATGTAAACCGCGGCCAGGCGGTTGTCAGCTTTGGTGTGGAGAATAAGGACCACAGTATAATGGAGTTTTGTCCTGCTCACACCTCTTATCAGAATGCAAAGAGGACAGGTTTTAGGACATTTATGAGGCTGGATGGCAAATTCAGAGAGTCCTTTTACGATGAGACAGTAGACCACAGTATGTCTATTGAGATGAATTGTCTTTCTGTAAAGGAAGATGCTGGGGTTAAAACCGAGGTTACATATTTTGTTCTACCAGAGGAGACAATAGGAGCCCTTGTTAGAAAACTTGTCATAACAAATGATACAGATGCTGAGATGTCTTTGGAATTTGTTGATGGTATGCCAGCTCTTATTCCTTATGGGGTGAGTTTGGACAGCATGAAAAACATGGCCCAGCTTTCAAAGGCTTGGATGCAGGTTGAAAACCTGGAGACCAAGGTGCCTTGTTTTAGGGTTAGGGCATCTATGGCAGATACAGCCAGTGTCAGCACAGTGGATGGTAGCAACTTTGCTCTGGCTGTGGATAAAGAGGGCAAACTCTGTGATGTAATTGTGGATAATGATGTGCTTTTTGCATACGACAATTCTTTGGACAAGCCTGTTGAACTTTTAACATCAGGGGTTGATGAGATTCTTGCTAAAAAGCAGAATGTGTCAAACCTTGTTCCGGGATGCTTCTTTGCAGGTAAGAAAACTCTGGCAAAGGGAGAGAGTATTACTTTATACGAACTCTACGGCCAGGTGGAGAATCAAGACATTCTCAAGGAGTTTTTGGCAAGTCACAAATTAGATGCAAATTATTTTGAGGACAAGCTTTCTAGGGCAAGAGAACTGACCGATGAAATCACAGAGTGCATAGACAGCCATACAGGCAACGAGGCTTTTGATGCTTATACAAGATACACATATATGGACAATGTGCTGAGAGGAGGACTGCCAATCAAACTGGGAGATAACAAGACATTCTATGTATATTCCAGAAAGCACGGAGACCTAGAGCGAGAGTACAACTTCTTTTCTATGTCACCTGAGTTCTTCTCACAGGGAAACGGAAACTTCCGTGATGTAAACCAGAATAGAAGATGCGATGTATTCTTCCATCCAGACACAGGCAAGGACAGCATCCACCTTTTCTATGACCTTATCCAGTTAGATGGATACAATCCTTTAGCAATTGAAAAGAAGGTTTACAACTATAATGGAGAAACCTTTACACCAGGGGCTCTCTACAAAAAACTCCTCAAAGAGGGTGGGGATGAAGGGGCTGTTGCAAAGAAATTCTCACATATTATGTCTGAGGCTACTGAGGCCCTTGGAGCAAACTTTGGCGAGGGATATTGGACAGACCACTGGACCTACAACCTTGATTTGATTGAGGAATATCTTGGCATCTATCCAGAAAAGGAAAAGGAACTGCTTTTAGAGAATAGATATACTTACTTCCTCTCTCAAGAAAAGGTAAATCCTAGGGCAATGAGATATGTTGTCACAGAAAATGGTGTTAGACAGTACAATGCATTGGATGAGTCTACAAAGAGAGACACCCCAGAGAAGTTGGTTCGTACAGGTGATGGCAAGGGCACAGTCTATACAGGCACCCTTCTTGAAAAACTGATTCTCCTTTGCACAACAAAGTATGCAACTCTTGATCCATATTGCATGGGAACAGAGATGGAAGGTGGAAAGCCAGGTTGGTATGATGCCTTAAATGGCCTGCCAGGAATCTTTGGTTCATCTATGGCTGAGACCTACGAGTTGGACAGAATGTTAGAGTACACAATCCATAGTATGGATGTGTGTGGAGACAGCCTGACAATCTTTAGAGAGTTGGCTGATTTTATTAGAGAATTAAATAGTATTACAGACAAGTACCAGGATGAGATGAATGCAGACCAGTCTCTTGCACACGTAGAATTCTGGAATGCAATTAATGATGCCAAGGAAGAATACAGAGACAAGATTTACAACGGAATCTCAGGTGAGACAACAGCAGTTTCATTAAATGAAATCAAGGAGATACTTGTAAAGTTTAAGGCTGTAGTTGCAGCAGGTATTAAAAAGGCCTTTATGATTGGAAACGGCCTGGCACCTACATATTTCTACTATGAAGTAACTGATGTTAAAGAAGATGCAAACGGGGTACACCCACTGGGATTCCTTTTACATGTAATGCCAGCATTTTTGGAGGGTCCAGTTAGGTTCCTCAAGTTGCCAGTCGCAGATGATCAAAAGAAGGCGCTTTATAACAAGGTTAAGTCTTCAAATCTTTATGATGAGAAACTGAGCATGTACAAGGTAAACGAACCTCTGGCTGAGGCAAGTTATGAGATAGGTAGATGTAAGTGCTTTACACCAGGATGGCTGGAGAATGAGTCAATCTGGCTCCATATGGAATACAAGTATTTGCTTGAGGTAATCAAGAGTGGAATGTACAAGGAATTTATTGAAGACTTCCACACAGCCTGCGTTCCTTTCATGGATCCAGAGGTATATGGCAGAAGCATTTTGGAGAATTCTTCATTTATTGCTAGTTCTGCAAATCCTAACGAGTCAATCCACGGCAAGGGCTTTGTGGCAAGACTTTCTGGATCTACAATTGAGTTTATCAGCATCTGGAAGATAATGATGTTTGGTAAGACTCCATTTAAGGTGCAGGATGGCAGCCTCTGCTTCAAACTTTGCCCAGTTATTCCTGAATACTTGATTGGCTCGGACAAGAAAGTCACAGCAAAACTCTTAGGCCAGACTGTAGTTGAGTACAACCTAGAGGGCTCTGGAGACTTTATCCCAGGCAACTACACAGTTTCAGATATGGAACTTGTAGACAGGGATGGCAATGCTAGAAAGTTCATTGGGGACACTGTTTCTAATGGGGACGCAGCAGCCATTCGTGACGGTGAGTTCGCCACTATAAAAGTGACGCTAAAAAAATGACACCTTTTTAAAAATTAGATAATTTTTTGGACAATGATTCCCTCCTATAATCGGTTTATAGAAACGCATTATTAAATGCACACGATTTAAGGAGGGAACTTTTTATGAAAATGAAAAAGCTTTTGGCACTTGCTTTAGCAGGAACAATGGCACTTTCAATGGCAGCTTGCGGATCTTCAAGCGAGAGCGCTTCTAGCGATTCAGCTGCTTCAACAGACTCTTCAGCAGAGTCTACAGAAGGTGGTTCAGGGGAAAAACTTGTTATCTGGACACTTGCAAAGGATCTTGATGCTTTTGGTCAGTACTATCAGGAGAAGACTGGCACAGAGGTAGAGACAGTTGTTATCGAGCCAGCTGATTACCCAACAAAGGTACAGACAGCTATCATGGGCGGCGAGACAGAGCCAGATATCATCGTTGGTGAGCCACAGATGCTCCAGGATATGTATGATAACGGATTCTTCGCAAACCTTGACGAACTTGGCGCTAAGGATCACGAAGGTGAAATCGTAGATTACGTTTGGAAGGTTGGTCAGGATGCTGACGGTATCCAGAGAGCAATCTCTTACCAGATTACACCAGCAGGTTTCTACTATCGTAGAGATATCGCACAGGAAGTATTTGGAACAGATGATCCAACAGAGATCGGCAAGTTATTTGCAGATTATGACACAATTCTTGACACAGCAAAGACTCTTAAGGATGCTGGTTACAGAATTTTCGCTTCTGACTCAGAAGTTGGTTACTTCTCAGGCGACAGCGCTTGGGTTGTTGATGGCAAGCTTAATGTAAACGAAGCTAGATATGATTACATGGACCTTGTAGTTGCTCTTTATCAGAATGACCTTACAGCTTATGCTAACCAGTGGTCTACACCATGGTATCAGGCTATGAGCGGCGAGGTACCTATCCTTACAGCTGAAATCCAGAACTATGAAGATGATTCAGTTAACGTTTGGGATGCAGAGTCATTCGCAGAGGCTACAAAGGATCTTGAGAAGACAGAAGTATTCGCATTCGGACTTCCTGCATGGGGCGTTCTTACAATGCGTGATAACGTAGGTGATACAGCTGGTAAGTGGGGCGTTTGCTCTGGTCCTGCATATGGATTCGGTGGTGGTACATACATCGGTATCTCTGAGCTTTCAAACCGCAAGGAACTTGCTTGGGACTTCATCCAGTTCGTAACATTAAACGAAGAGACAGCTGATTGGTGGATTGAGAAGTCACAGGGTGACACAGTTTCACTTATCGCAGCTCTTGACAAGCACAAAGATGATGCTAACGAAGTATACGGTGGCGAGCAGCTTTACAGCTTCTGGCTGGAGCAGGCTAAGGGTATCGATTACTCAAAGGTTACAAAGTATGACCAGGTAATCAACGATGCTTGGGGCGCTGCAATTGGTAATATCAAGACTGGTACTATGTCTAAGGAAGATGCTCTTGCAGGATTCTATGACACAGTTGAGTCTACATACCCAGACATTACTGTAGAGAGATAATAAATATTAACCGAGGTCACTATGAAAAGGTCGCACAAAAAAAGTTTAACAAGTTATAACAACTGGGGATACGCATTTGTGGCACCGTTTGTAATAGTCTTCCTCATATTCAGTGTTTATCCGGTACTTCGTACGCTTTATCTGAGCTTCACGGATCTGAAAGTTATGGGAGACGCCCACTTTATCGGGCTAGAAAATTATAAACGTGTAGTTACAGATAAGTTTTTCTGGATAGCACTGTGGAATACAGTACGCATTTGGGTCGTGAATATCGTTCTTCAGCTGGGACTTGCCTTCCTGCTGATGATGATATTCTCAGATGTAAAATATAAGATGGCCGGACTTCCGGTATTTAGAGTAGTTTACTACTTGCCAAATCTGATTGCTGCAACATCTGTTGCGTTCCTCTTCATGACGTTGTTGGATTGGCGATTTGGAACATTCAATCAGTTATTAAGCGCACTTTACAGGGCTTTTGGTGCTCACTACAATCCTGTGGATTGGTTGGGTACTTCAAATACAGCGGGTTATACTATCGCAGTAATTCAAGCCTGGATGTGGTTTGGTAATTCCTTCATCATGCTGATGGCAGCAGTGCAGGGTATTTCAAAGGATTACTTTGAAGCAGCCGCATTAGATGGAGCGGGCAGATGGACAATTTTTGGAAGAATCACTCTTCCACTTATTAAGCCAATTATGATGTATGTTGCTATTACATCCCTTATTGGTGGACTCCAGATGTTTGATTTACCATTCCTGATGATAAATCGTGCGTCACCATCTTACGCATCTGTACAGACCGTAATGATGTATTTGTACAAATTTGGATTTACAGCGGGAACAATTCAGACTGGTTATGCAGCAGCAATTGCTTATGCACTGTTCATAATCATCTTGGTTGTCTCAGTAATTCAAATTAAGTTATTCAACAGAGGGGAGGACTAGAAATTGGGCTTCAAGATTAAAAAAAGTATACTATATATCGCCTTAATCATATTGGGCCTCACATGTCTACTTCCTTTCATGTTGATGGTAGTAAATGCCACACGTAGTGGAGCTGAAATTTCTCAATCATTCACTTTCATTCCTGGTCATAATCTGCAAGAGAATTGGAATAGACTTTTTGAATATTTCAATCTCTTTGCAGGCATCAGGAACAGTGTGATTGTAGCAGTGCCAGCTACACTTTTGGGAGTTTATTTCCCTGCAATGACAGCCTACGGGTTGGCAATGTATAAATTTAAAGGAAACAACGTTATATTTGGTGCTATACTTGCTTTCATGATGATTCCTGGACAGTTATCTTTGATAGGTTTCTATCAGTTGTGTTCAACCCTTCATCTTGTAAACTCGTATATACCACTTGTTATCCCAGCAATTGCTGCTACAGGAACAGTATTTTTCCTGAGACAGTACATTATAGCCAGCGTGCCAACATCACTTGTTGAGGCAGCACGTATTGATGGTGCAAATGAGTTATATACATTCCATAGAATTATAATTCCTCTCGTATCACCAGCCATGGCTACAATGGGTATTATGGGATTCATAGGAAACTGGAACAACTACCTGTTGCCAATGATCATCCTTACTAAAACAGATAAATTTACTTTACCTGTAATGATGGCTACTCTTAGGGCGGCAACAGACTTGGCTAGTAACCAAGGTGCCACATACCTGGCAGTTGCAATTTCAGTAATTCCAATACTTTTGGTATTCTGCTTCTTCAGTAGATATATTATTAGTAGTATTTCAGCAGGTGCTGTAAAAGGATAATTGTTAACAAAAAGCTGTTAGATATTTTATTTCTAACAGCTTTTTAGTTACAATGGAATAAATATTATTCAATGAAGGAACAGGTATGAAGATAAAAGCAAAAAGGCTGGTTAGCATAGGATTGATACTTAGCATGTTAACTGCCTGTGGGGTTAGCAAGGTAGCAGAAAAGAAGGAGGAAGAAAAGACCCAAGAGGAGCCTATTACTCTAGATTGGTATATCAATTATTCTTGGTTTGTTACCGGCTGGGGAGATAATTTAGTATCAAAAACTATTACAGAAAAAACAGGCGTGACACTTAATTTTGTCACCCCGATGGGAAATGAAAGCAATAAATTAGATACACTTATTGATTCAGATTCCCTGCCAGATATTGTTACTTTAGGATGGTGGGAGCCACAGTTGCAGGAGATGATTAATGGGGACATGGTTTACCCTCTTAACGAACTGGCTGACAAGTATGACCCACTTTTTTATGAGGTAACTGACGAGACAATTCGAAATTGGTACACTCTGAGTGATGGAAATATATACGGATATCCCAATTCCGCATTGACACCTAGGGACTTACTAGAGCATGACAATATCCCTTCAAACCAGACATTTTTGGTTAGAAAGGATATATATGAGGCAATTGGCAGTCCTGACATGACCACACCAGAGGGTTTTTATAAAGCAGTAGTAGATGCTACAGAAATGTTCCCAGAGGTAGATGGAAATCCCCTGATACCTATAGGAGCACATGAATTTAACGAGGAGGGAAACACCTCCTTTGACCAATACTTGCAGAATTTTTTGGCAGTGCCATATGAGGAGAATGGATCGAGAATTGATAGAAATGTAGATCCAGAATATCTCAGGTGGCTCAAGACTTTTAGAAAACTTACCAGCGAAGGCTATATAGTGGATGACGTTTTTGTAGACCAGCGTACACAGACTTCTGAGAAGATTTCTCAGGGTAGGTATTTTTGCATGCTCTATCAGCGCACCGATATGGCTGACCAGGAAAAGATATTATTTGAAAAGGATCCTGACAAGATTTACATAGCAGTAGATGGTCCAAAGAATTCTAAGGGGGATGATCCAGTTCTTTCAGTAAATGGAATCTCTGGATGGACCCTTACTCTTGTTTCTAAGAATTGCAAGAATCCAGAGAAAGCAATTCAGTTTATTGACTTCTTGATGAGTGAGGAAGGACAAAAACTCACCTACCTAGGGGTGGAGGGCCAAACCTATGATATGGTAGATGGCCAGCCTGTATTAAAGGAAGAGGTAGCAGAAGTTTTAAACAGAGACAGGAAAGAATACAACAAATTATATGCCGCAGACGATTCCTATTGGATGTTGCAAAATCTTGCCATGCAGGCAAATTGGAAGATTCCACCCCAGGAGCCGCTCAAGCAAATGGAGGAGTGGACATATCCATATGTTCACTACACAGGCCAATATGATGTGAATGTGTCCGAGGATACAAAGGTGGGAAAAATTTATGCCGACTCTCGTGAACTTTGGGGAGATACTATCCCTCAACTTTTATTAGCAGAATCAGACCAGGAATTTGATGAAATAGTGGCAGATTATATAGAACAAAGAGATGCCTTGGGTTGGGATATTTTAATTGCCGAAGAAAACAGGCAGATGAAAGAAAATAAAAAGATATTAGGAATTGGCCGTGATTAATGAATAAACATTTTCAGACTTTAAAAAATTTAAAACTGAATACAAAAATCACATTAGTCATTTTGGCTTTTACCTTTATTCCTATATTAATATTCTCCACAATATTATTTATGAATCAGAAGCAGACGGTGGTGGAGGAAAGTCAAAGCTACATGGTTTACAAAATGAGCCGTGAAAGTGATCAGATTACCACTGATGTAGATTCCATAAACATGTCCACCAGATTTTTTAGGACCCATGATGGTCTTCTTTCTCTTTTGAATGTGGCTGTGGACGACAAGACCCCGGATGTAAGGACCACTTTGGAGTTTTATAATTCTGAGGTTTCTGAGCTGGAGAGATTGGTAAATAACAACCCTCTTTTGTACGGTGTTAGGGTTTACTCTGTGACAGATTCAGTGCAGGAGATGATGCCGGTATTTTACAACCGGTCTAGGATGGAAAAACTAGACTGGTATTCTGAGGATGTAGAGGGCTGGCACTTTGGGTATAAGGACAAGATATTCTCATCCCTTATCACAAATCAGGATGATGAAATTGCCTCCTTGGTCACCCCAATGGAAGATTACAAAAGGGGAAGGGTAGGCTACATAGAGGCGGCCATTAAAATGAAAACACTATTCCCATCCCTCTATGAAACCATCGATGGAGAATATGGTTTTTACGAGTCTGAGGATGGGATCATCTACACAGGTAATGCCCTTTTGATTGAGGCAGAGTCCCTAAAAAACTCCATGAGCGGCTTGAATCCTGTGTTTAGCAATGACATTGGAGATATCTACTATCTGGAATATGACAATAAATACTTTACCATTGCAGTCCAGGAGATAAAGGGATTTGGTGGTAGATTATATGACGTACAAGATATTACAGACAGCATAAAGGAAGTAAACAACAGGAGAAACCTCTTTGTTGTAGTTATGACATTGATGGTTTTGCTGTCAGCAGTTGGTATTGATAGAATTGTTAGGGCTATGTTCAAACAGTTCTACGGAATATTAGATGGAATCCACCGGGTACAAAAGGGTGATCTTTCTGTTAGGGTGGACGATTCTGGCAACGATGAAATGGGAGAACTTGGATCACAGTTAAATGAGATGCTTGCAAGAATCCAAGAACTGATGGAATTAAATATCCAAAGAGAGGTCTTGGTAAAGAACTCGGAGATTCGAAGCCTACAAAATCAGATTAATGCCCACTTTATATACAACGTTTTGGAATCCATCAAAATGATGGCGGAAATCGATGAGAAATATGAGATAGCAGATGCCATTACTTCGCTGGGCAAACTCCTTAGATATTCCATGAGGTGGATATCTGGAAATGTCAGCCTGGCAGAGGAGATTGAGTACATCAAAAACTATCTCCTCCTCATGAATTTGCGATATGACTTTGCAGTTATTTTATCTATGGATATTCCAGAGGAACTGTTTGACCAGGAGATTCCAAAGATGTCACTGCAGCCTATTGTGGAAAACTCAGTCTTGCACGGCATAGAGCCAGTTGCCTGTGATACTACAATCTATATCAAGGCCAGGGTGGAGGAAAACTTATGCAAGATAGAAATCACTGACTCTGGAAAGGGTATGAGTGAGCAGGCTTTAGAAAAACTCAGGGCAAAGATTGCTGGAAGGGTTCAGCCGGAGGGTGGTTCTGCAAAGAGACACGGCATAGGTCTAAAGAATGTGCAGGATAGAATCCAACTTTCCTTTGGAAAGGATTATGGAGTCCAGGTTTTCTCTGAAGAAGGAAAATACACCAAGGTTTCACTTAGTTTGCCAAGGCGAGTATCAGAGAGAAAGAACGTAGTAAAATAAATAATATGTTGGTGAAAATATGAAGACACTATTGATTGTTGAAGACGAAAAATTAATACGTCAAGGAATACATGTAATGGCAAAGAGAAGCCAGGTGCCAATTGAGGAGATATTAGAGTGCTCCAATGGCGTGGAGGCACTGGAAATTCTTGAGAAACAGCATGTAGACGTTATGTTCACTGATATTAGAATGCAGCAAATGGATGGACTGGAACTGGTGAGCAAGGTTAGCGCTCTGCCAAACCCACCCCTTATGGTTGCCATTAGCGGGTACGATGATTTTTCATATGCGGTAGAAATGCTGAGAAACGGGGTTAGGGAATACCTCCTAAAACCTGTTGAGCGAGAAAAGATAAAAGAGGTTTTGGAAAAACTGGACAAGGAATTGACCCAGAAAAACCAGAAGGAAGAGGAGAACAAGAGTCTTAGCACCTACCAGTTAAAGTCTCTTCTTACAGACCATAACCTGGACAGCCAGGAGAAGGAAATCTTGGTTAAGAAAAACGAGAAATTCTTTATACAGGAACCATATAGGGTTTGCCTTATTGGGTCAAGAGTCCTGGTGGAGGAAGATGGGGGAGGTATCTACATCAACAACCTACCTGAGGGTCAGTTGGCGATTATAAAGAACCAGGGAATGGATGAATATATCGCCGATGAATTGGAAGAAATCACAGCAGGTATCTCCGGAGTTCACAATGGAATTGCAGAGGTGGACGTGGCTTTTAAGGAGGCTGTGGAGGCCAGAGGCAATGCATTTGCTATGAGCCATACCTTAAAATATGAGGACATTAGTCAGAAGGTGCCTGAGGATATGAGACAGCAGGCTTTAGAGTTGCTCACATCTGAGAATAGGACCAAGAGAATCCAGGTCTTAGGAGCCAGCAAGACAGATGAGGTCATCAACCTATGGTCTACCCTCTTTAGGGCAGCCAGTTACAGGCATATCACCATTGATGAGTTTACTTCAGAGATGCAGCAATCCTTTGGAGAAATATCAGGACTTTATAAGGAGACAATTGAAAGAGGGGATGAGGAGATAATCAGACAGTGTATGAATCCTCTTTCCTTTGACAATATAGATGAATATAAGGATGCCATTATGGACTGGCTTTTGGATGTAAGTGCCAGACTAGGAAGCAGATTTGAGGACAACGGAGTGAGACAGAAGATGTTACAGGCAGAGGCATATATCAAGGAGAATTATGGCAGTGATTTAAACATGGCTGTGGTATCCAATTATGTGTCGATGAATTATTCCTTCTTCTCATATTCTTTCAAGCAACACACAGGACAAAACTTTGTCAACTACTTGAAGATGATAAGGATGAACGAGGCTAAGAAACTTCTCACAGAGACTGATATGAAAATAGTAGAAATTAGTTCTTGTGTGGGCTATGACAATGAGAAACATTTTATGAAAACATTTAAAGCTGTAATGGGAGTTTCTCCTGGAACATACCGCAAAAATATGAGAACGGGAAATAACTAAAAAATAATCACAAATGAGGGGGGGCAGACTTGCCCCCTTTCTTGTTTTTAAGGGGTAATTAAGCTATGATATAAAATTAGTGAAATAGAAAATTTGAGGATGAAAAAGTGAAAAAGTTATTAGATCAAATAGTTAAATTTGGTATCGTAGGATTTATTTGTTTCTTTATCGATTACCTGGTTGGCCTTGGGGTGATGAACCTAATAAAGGCAGTCTTTGGCCAGGAAGCCTTTGTCAGAGGGTCAATGATTGGATCTGTGGCAGGTTTTGTGGTATCTGTAATTGTCAATTATATCCTGAGTTTCAAATTTGTATTTACCCGCAAGGAAGATATGAATAGGGGAGCAGAATTTATAATATTTATTATCCTTTCTGTAATCGGAATGGGACTTAATTCTTTCCTTATCTGGATTGTAGTTGGACCTCTATATGAGTCAAACTCATGGCTTGCTGCAAATGTAGGCAATTCTATGATGTACACAGGAGCAAAGGTATTTGCCACAGCAGTGGTTATGGTATACAACTTCGTAACCAGAAAGATTTTCCTGGAACAAAAAGACAAGTAAATTAACAAATGGTATATTTATTATAGTGCTTTACATTGATTTTGGGAGGGCAATATGGTTAGAGAAAAACTTAAAGACATAGAAGAAAATGTCCTTGAAAAAATGGATGGACTGTCTGTAAAGGACAAGTTATTTGAGCATAATTTTAATCAGTCTGATGTATTCAGAAACAACTTCCAATTAAAGGGAAAATTAGCCCAGGAGGGCTATGATTGGTGGTGGCATAGTTTTACAGGTAGGAACAAGGATACCGGAGAGGAAAAGTCATTTTTCATAGAGTTCTTTTCTATCAATCCTGACCTGGGAGGAGACCAGCCTGTATTTGGCCAGTTAAAAGAAAACAAAGACAAGGGAATCAAGCCGTCATACATGATGGTCAAGGCTGGATGCTGGGGAGAAAATGCTAAGCAGATTCACCGGTTTTTTGGCTGGAATCAGGTCAATGTAAAGGAGGATGCCCCATTTTTAATTTCTGCAGACAACTGCTTCTGCTCTGAGTCTAGGACCCTGGGCAAGGTGGAGGTGTCTGAGGAGGATGCAAAGAATCATCCTGAGTGGATGTGTCAGTCAGGCAAAATGATATGGGACCTGAATATAGAAAAAGAAATAGCCTTTAATGTAGGCTATGGAGCAGGATGGGCATCCAGAGAGGTTGAGGCCTTTGACATGTTTTGGCATGCAGAAGGTATGAAAACCAGATACAATGGCTCTGTCATTTTGGACGGGGTGGAATATGTGGTTGATAAGGATAATTGCTATGGCTATGCTGACAAAAACTGGGGCAAGAGTTTTACCTCTCCATGGATATGGCTTGCCAGCAATCATATCAAAAGTAAATTGACAGGACAGTGGCTAGAAAACACTGTATTTGATATAGGGGGAGGCCGCCCTGTAGTTAGAACAGGCCATAGTTTTGACAATGTGATTCTCGGTGCAATGTGGTACGAAGGTCAGGCTTTCGAGTTTAATTTCTCAAGATTTTGGACTCTGACAAAAACAGACTTCTCCTGCGATACAAGCACAGATGAGTTGGTTTGGGAACTGACCCAGGAGACACCTCTTGCAAAACTAGAGGCGGAAATCCACTGCAAGAAAGAGGATATGCTGCTTATAAATTATGAGGCCCCAAATGGCGAAAAGAGACATAACAACTTGTGGAACGGGGGCAATGGTATTGGTGAAATCAAACTCTACAAAAAGATATTGAAGACCAAGAGTGGAGATGCAAACAAGGTTGCTGAATTTGCATGGGAACTGGTGGATGATATGGAAGCTTACAACATTGGTTGTGAGTATGGAGAGTATGATACATAAAATTTTAATAGATTGGAGATATAGTAATAATGTCAGTATTAAGTGGTTGCAAACCAGAGAGAGTTTTTCATTTCTTTGAGGAGATTTGTCAGATACCTCATCCTTCATATCATGAGGAAAAGATAAGCGCTTATCTGGTAGATTTTGCAAAGGCACATGGTCTTGAGTACTATCAGGATGATTTATACAACGTAATAATGATTAAAGAGGCATCAGCCGGATATGAAAATGCTGCCCCTATTATTTTACAGGGACACATGGACATGGTTGCAGAGCAGGATAGCGATTGCACAAAGGACATGATGACAGAAGGCTTAGACCTAGAGGTGGTTGATGGATTCCTTACAGCAAAGGGCACAACCCTGGGTGGCGATGATGGAATCGCAGTTGCTATGGCCCTTGCCCTTTTGGAGGATGAGGACTTAAAGCACCCACGTCTTGAGGTAATTATCACTGTTTCAGAAGAGGTTGGTATGGAAGGTGCAGCAGGCATCGACGTATCTATGCTCAAGGGTAGAAAACTTCTAAACCTTGATTCTGAGGAAGAGGGAACATTTTTGGCAGGCTGCGCAGGCGGCTGCAGAATGGACGTGACATATTCATATGCCAAGGAGACAGTTTCAGGAAATCTCTTTGCTCTTGATGTAAAGGAATGCGAGGGTGGACACTCTGGTACAGAAATCAATAAGGGTAGAGCAAATGCAACATTTGTAATTGCAAGACTCCTTGCCCAGGGATTAAAGGCTGGAGAAATCTGCTTGGTTGAGTTCGTAGGTGGAAAGAAAGACAATGCAATTCCACGTGCCACATCTGTAAAGTTTGTTGCAGACAAGGCAGTAATTGATGAGATAAAGAAAGAGGCAGAGGAAATTAAGTCAGAGTTTGCAGTGACAGACCCTGCTATGGTAATTGCCCTGACAGATATGGGACAAAGCACTCTGGATGGAGTAGGCGCAAAGGATTCTAGGAGAATGGTTCAGTTGCTTTCTTCTATGCCAAACGGGGTACAGGCTATGAGCCAGGATATCGAGGGTCTTGTAGAGACTTCTCTCAACCTTGGTGTTCTTAATTTGACAGAGGATGTGTTTACATTCTCATCTGCTCTTAGAAGTTCAGTGGACAGCGCAAAGGAAGCTCTTATGCGCAAGGTAGAGATGGTGGCTGAGGCATTTGGTTGCCAGGTAGAAATCAGAGGCCAGTATCCAGCATGGGAATACAACAGAGAGTCAGAGTTTAGAGATACTATGGTCCAGATTTACAAGGATATTACAGGGGTAGAGCCAAAAGTAGAAACACTTCACGCAGGTGTTGAGTGTGGTCTTCTTGGAGCAAAGTTGCCAGGACTTGATGCAGTTTCAATCGGCCCTGATATGTGCGATGTACACACTCCAAAGGAGAAACTATCTATAGCATCTACAGAGCGTACATACGACCTGGTTAGAAGGGTAATTGAGTCTGCTAAATAGCAGGCTAGATATATGGCGAAGGTACAAAGTGTTATCAGTAGATAATTCATAGGAAAAAGGAGGTTTTTATGCTTAGAATCGGTATGCTTACCAGCGGTGGCGATTGCCAGGCCTTAAATGCAGCAATGCGAGGCGTAGTAAAGGGACTTAGTGCTAATGTTAAGGATTTGGAGGTCTATGGATTTTTCAATGGGTATAAGGGCCTTATTTATGGGGATTACAGGCTCCTTACCTCAAAAGATTTCTCAGGTATTCTGACCCGTGGTGGCACAATCCTGGGATCAAGCCGCCAGCCATTTAAACTTATGCGTGAGCCTGATGAGAATGGTTTGGATAAAGTGGAGGCTATGAAATCCAACTACTACAAGTTGAATCTGGCTTGCTTGGTTATCCTAGGTGGAAATGGTACACAAAAGACCGCCAATTTGCTCCGTGAGGAAGGACTTAATATTATTCATCTGCCAAAGACTATTGATAATGATATCTATGGCACAGATGTGACCTTTGGTTACCAGTCAGCTATTGATATTGCAGCAAACACAATTGACTGTATCCATACCACAGCCTCTTCCCACAGCAGAGTTTTCATTATTGAGGTAATGGGCCATAAGGTTGGTTGGCTCACCCTCTACGCTGGAATTGCAGCAGGTGCAGATATTATTCTTTTGCCAGAGATTCCATACGACATTAAAAAGGTTGTGGAGGCCATCGACCGGCGTAATAAGGCAGGTAGTGGATTTACCATTTTGGCTGTGGCGGAGGGTGCTATTTCTAAGCAGGATGCAAAACTTGCCAAAAAGGATTACAAGAAAAAATTAGAGAATTATAAATACCCATCTGTTTCCTATGAGATTGCAGAGCAGATTCAGAAGGAAACAGGTATTGAGGTTAGGGTTACTGTGCCTGGTCACATGCAGCGAGGCGGCAGCCCTTGCCCATATGATAGAGTCCTATGTACACGTTTGGGCTCAGCAGCGGCAGCAGCCATTATGGAAGGAGACTTTGGCAATATGATTGCCATGGTAAAAGGAGAGACCAAGAGGGTTCCTCTGGAAAAGGTTGCTGGTAAATTAAAGATGGTTGATCCTGATTGTCAGATGATTCAGGAGGCCAAGAGAATAGGAATTAGTTTCGGAAATTAGGTAGGTAAATGTTATGTCTTATGTGGCTTTATACAGAAAGTTCAGACCTCAGACATTTGATGAGGTAAAGGGTCAGGACCACATTGTTACAACACTGAAAAATCAAATAAAGACAGACCGCATAGGACATGCTTATCTTTTTACAGGTACCAGAGGTACAGGTAAAACCTCAATAGCAAAAATTCTGGCCCGCACTATTAACTGCCAGCATCCAGATGAAAATGGAAATCCTTGTATGGAATGTCCTATCTGCAAGGCAATTACTGCAAACAATTCTATGAATGTGATTGAAATGGATGCGGCATCAAACAATGGTGTGGACAACATAAGACAAATTGTAGAGGAGGTGGCATATCCTCCTACAGAGGGCAAGTACAAGGTTTATATCATCGATGAGGTGCATATGCTTTCTACAGGTGCTTTTAATGCCTTGCTCAAGACTCTGGAGGAGCCGCCTTCTTATGTTGTGTTTATTTTGGCTACCACAGAGGTCCACAAGATACCTATCACCATTTTGTCCCGCTGTCAGAGATATGACTTTCGCCGTATTTCCATTGACACCATAGCAGCCAGGCTGAAAGAACTGATGGACAAGGAAGGGATAGAAGTGGAGGAAAGGGCCCTGCAATATATTGCAAAGGCCGCAGATGGTTCTATGAGAGATGGACTATCCCTCTTGGACCAGTGTATAGCCTTTTATATTGGACAGACGCTGACATATGACAATGTGCTAAAAGTGCTTGGTGCTATAGATACAGAGGTTTTTTCTAAACTTTTGAGATACATTATCGGCGGCCAGATTACCCAGGCTATTTCCATACTGGAGGAAATTATTACTCAGGGTAGGGATTTAAACCAGTTTGTAAATGATTTTACCTGGTATTTGAGAAATCTCATGCTGCTGAAATCATCTGAGGATATGGAAGAGGCACTGGAGATGTCATCTGACAATCTTGCCCTTTTAAAAGAAGAGGCACAGATGGTAGACACAGAGGTGCTGATGCGATATATTCAGGTCCTGTCAGCCCTTTCTAATGATATTAAATATGCTAGCCAAAAGAGGGTGCTTATAGAGATTGCCCTCATTAAACTGTGCAAGCCTGAGATGGAGACAGATATATCCGCCCTCAACAACAGGATGGCTAATCTGGAAAAGAAACTGGAGGATGGAATTCCTATGGTTGCACCAGCCCAGGTTTCTGGAGGACAGGCGCCAACTCCCAGTATGGCCCCGGTAAAGAAGGAGCCCCTGCCAGCGGCCCTGCCTGAGGAGGTAAAGCAAGTGGTGCAAAGATGGGGGTCAGTAGTTGGAAAACTTTCTCCAATTACCAAGATGGCACTTAAAAAAATGAACACAATGACAGTTAATAATGCTGGAGAATTGGTGCTGATTTTTGACCAAAACCAGGGCAGCGACGATATGTCGGGAGACATTGTTAACAGGCCGGATACCATGGCGGAGATTGCTGGTGCGGCAGAGCAGGTCATTGGCAAAGCAGTAGTAGTAAAAGTTGAAATTAACAATTCCGGAGTAAAGTCACAAAGCACACGGACTGATGTGAGAGACTATTTCGCGGGACTTGGAATAGAAATTGAACAGGAGGATAACTAAATGGGAAAAGGAAGAGGTGGATTCCCAGGCGGAGGAATGCCTGGTAACATGAGCCAACTTATGAAGCAGGCCCAGCGCATGCAGCGTCAGATGGAGGAGGCCCAGGCCGACCTTGAGACAAAAGAGATTACAGGCACCGCAGGAGGTGGTGTTGTAGAGGTAACAGTATCAGGCAAGAGAGAACTTACAAAGGTTCATATTGATCCAGATGCAGTAGATCCAGATGATGTGGAGATGCTGGAAGACCTTGTTATGGCCGCTACAAATGAGGCTCTCCGCAAGGTTGACGAAATGAGCCAGGCTTCGATGTCAAAGTTTACAGGTGGATTCGGTTTATAAGACATGAATTATTATGGTCAGGAAATAGAGAACTTAATAGCAGAATTAGGCATGCTGCCAAGCATTGGAACAAAGTCAGCCCAAAGGCTGGCTTTCCATATTTTAGGCATGGACGAGAAGGCGGTGGAGGACCTGGCAAATGCCATTATCTCTGCCAGAAAAAATGTCCGCTACTGTCAGGAGTGCTTTACCCTGACAGACGATGAATTGTGTCCAATATGCTCTAATCCAAAGCGAAACAAAAACATCATTATGGTGGTGGAGGATACCCGTGACCTGGCAGCCTATGAGAGGACCGGCAAATATCAAGGAGTTTATCACGTCCTGCACGGAGCAATCTCTCCTATGGCAGGGGTAGGCCCTGCTGACATCAAATTAAAAGAATTGATGCAGAGATTGCAAAAGACTGACGTGGAGGAGGTAATTATTGCCACCAACTCATCATTAGAAGGTGAGACCACAGCTGCCTATATCAGCAAACTGATAAAGCCTACCGGAATAAAGGTGACAAGAATCGCATCTGGTGTTCCTGTAGGAGGCAACCTGGAGTATGTAGACGAGGTTACACTGGACAGAGCCCTAGAGGGCAGGGTGGAACTGTAACAAGAAAAATAACAGAATTAGACACATTGAGAAGTCGATAATTAAGCGACTTCTCTTTTTTTCGTAATTTTTACCCATAAATCGAAATTTTGCCCCTCTATATTGTG
>JAIKWH010000055.1 GCA_024684955.1 Pseudobutyrivibrio sp. | reverse complement strand
TCCACATAAGATGGATGTATCATAATTAATTACTCCTTTCAAATATCTTTAATTCTTCTTTCATTTGAGCAATAATAGTTTGATTTCTAGAAACCCTAAAATGCTCAGATTGAATAATATTATGAACCTGATCGACTGCCTTTTCCAAGGAATCATTAATAATCAGATAATCATACTTGTTCATGTAGCCAGACTCTTTACAAGAAATCTCAAGTCTTTGCTTGATGACCTCCTCAGTCTCTGTACCTCTGCCGACTAACCTATTTTGTAATTCATTTGCAGAAGGTGGCATTGTAAATAACAAAAGAGCATCAGGATACATTTCCTTGACCTTTAGAGCTCCCTGTATTTCTATTTCCAAAATAACGTCTTTGCGTCTTTCAATCAATGTCTCAACATAGGCTCTAGGTGTGCCATAATAATTTCCATTAAAGCAGGCATGCTCCAAAAGCTCATTGTTTTCAATCATGGCTTCGAATTCTTCTTTTGTTTTAAAGAAGTATTCTCTTCCGTCCTTTTCTCCAGACCTCATGCCTCTGGTGGTGGCTGAGATGGAAAGATTGTAGTCATCTGGGTGAGTTTCAAGCAAATGCTTCATAATTGTGCCTTTGCCGGCCCCAGAAAAGCCAGATAAAACTATGATCAGACCCTTGTCACTAGTCATTATTAAGATCCTCCTTAGGGTAATTCCCTGATATTCTCCCAGCAATTGTGTCCGGCATCAGTGCAGATAAAACCACATGATCGTCGCAAATAATAACAGACTTTGTCCGTCTACCGCTGGTTGCGTCTATGATATTACCCTTCTTTTTGGACTCTGCAACAATTCTTTTTGCAGGAGCAGAATCAGAGGTAACAATAGAAACTATTTTATTGCTGTTTAATACATTTCCAAAACCAATATTTATAAATGCCATAATTATTCTATATTTTGAATCTGCTCTCTAACCTTTTCTATTAAGGTCTTAAGTATAATACCTATATCTGAAATTTCAACATCTGTTGACTTTGACAGAATGGTGTTGGCCTCCCTGTTAAGCTCCTGAGCCAGGAAATCCAACTTGCGTCCCACCTCTTTGTCCAAGGCAAATACAGACTTGGTCTCTGCCACATGGCTCTTTAGGCGTACCATTTCCTCGTCTATGCATATTTTGTCTGCATAGATTGTCACCTCTTGGGCGATCCTGGTCTCGTCTATATTGTTGCCCTCCAGGAGTTCTGCAATTTTTCCACTGAGTTTTTCTTTGTATTCTTTTATGATGTCTGGAGAACGCTTTTCCAACTTGTCAACAAGGGATGTTAGCTCATCCATCTTTGCAAGCAGGTCTTCCTCTAGACGCTTTCCCTCGGCGATTCTAGACTGGACAAACTGGTCAATTGCAGTATCAAGAGCAGAAAGCACAAGACCCTTTAGGCTGTCCTCGTCTGTTTCTAATTCTTCAATTTCAATAACGTCTGGAAGTCTAGAGATTGAACTGGCACTAACATCATTTCTGATACCGAGATGTTCTGCCATTGCAGATAAGCCCCTGGCGTATTCTTCAGCTATAGTCTCATTTATAGATACCTTGTAGCAGGCGTCAGAATGTTCATTTAAGGTGACGAAAACATCCACTTTACCTCTGAATATGCTTTCGCTTATTTTGTTTCGAATCTGGCTCTCCAAGAAGTTGAGTTTCTTAGGAAGTTTAATATTTAAATCGAGATATCTGTGGTTAACAGATTTCATCTCTATTGTGACTCTGGCATCAGAATTTTCAGCAAATCCCTTGCCATAACCTGTCATACTACGAACCATGCCAGTCTCCTTATTCTTTAGTCTATTCGCATAAAATACCTAATTTACATAGTTGTTTTAAATTATAAATAATTGTAACATATAAGTCAATAAACGAAAGGGATTAACCATGGCTTTAGACGGTATTACAATACACTCGTTAGTTGACGAATTTAACAGGGTTTTACTGAATGGAAAGATAAATAAAATCTCCCAGCCAGAGCGGGAGGAGCTCCTCATTACAGTCAACACAAAGGAGGGAAACAAGAGGCTTTTAATTTCTGCCAACGCTTCTCTCCCATTTATGTATATTACAGATACAAACAAGACAGCCCCAGCAACAGCCCCTGGTTTTTGCATGCTGCTTAGAAAGCATATCGGGGCCGGCAGAATAATAGAAATTTCTCAAATGGGACTGGAGCGTGCTGTTCGATTTACTATCCAGCACCTTAATGAAATGGGGGACATCACCCTCAAATATCTCTATGTAGAAATTATGGGTAAGCATTCAAATATTATCTTCTGCTCGGAGGATAATATGATTCTCGATGCCATCAAACATATTCCATCATCGGTTTCCTCTGTCAGAGAGGTTTTGCCTGGCAGGGACTATTTTATCCCTACCCAGGAGGGCAAGGTGGATCCTACCACCATCAAAAGGGACTATTTCTATGACAAGGTTTTAAAAAGGTCTGAGTCTATTTACAAGGCTATCATGTCTTCTTTTGTGGGAATCAGTCCAACCATAGCAAATGAGATTTCCTTTAGGGCAGGCTACGACTCAGATGTATCCTGCGCCTCTTTGATGGATTCTGACAAGGAAAAACTCTTCCTTGCCTTTGAAAACCTCATGGCAGATATCAAAGACAATAAATACAGTTACAACATTGTATATGACAAGGGAGATACAGAGCCTGTAGAATATGGCCCTATACCACTTACCATGTACTCTGACAAATCAGTTAGAGAATACGAATCCATGTCATCGGTTTTGGTAGAATTTTTTGCCAAGAGAAACTCTTACACCAACATTAGGCAAAAGTCTGCTGATTTGAGAAAAATAATTGCAAACCATATTGAGCGTACTTCCAAAAAATTGGATTTGCAGTTAAAGCAACTAAAGGACACAGAGAAAAAAGAAAAATACAAGTTGTACGGAGAGATGCTCCACACCTACGGCTACGAAGCAAAGCCCCAGGACAAGTCCATTACAGTCATTAATTACTATGACGGAAAAGAACTGACCATCCCTCTAGACCCTGACCTGTCAGCCTCAGAAAATGCAAAAAAATACTTTGATAAATACTCAAAATTAAAGAGGACTGCCGAGGCCTTAGACACATATCTCATTGCCTCAAAAGAGGAACTAGAACTATTAGAATCCATACAAGCCTCCCTTTCCATTGCAGAAACTGAGGATGATCTTTCGGATATTAGACGAGAATTATCAGACCATGGCTTTATAAAAAAACATGTCATGGGCGGCAAGAAAGAAAAGGTAAAAAAGAGCAAGCCACTACACTTTGTAGATGACAATGGATTTGATATTTACGTAGGCAAAAACAACTACCAAAACGACGAACTCACCTTCAAGTTTGCCACAGGAAATGACTGGTGGTTCCACACTAAAAAAATCCATGGCAGCCACGTTATTGTAAAATCTGAGGGTAAAGAATTGCCTGACTCAACCTTTGAACATGCTGCAGAGCTGGCTGCCTACTATTCTTCCGGCAGAGATAGCGCCAAAGTGGAAATAGACTATCTACAAAAAAAGAACGTAAAAAAGCCCGCTTCGGCAGTAGCAGGCTTTGTAGTCTATTATACTAATTACTCTATGATGGCTAGCCCTACATTAGAGCACGTAAAACTGGTCCAATAAAAATGAATTTAAGGTGGATAACAATTCTGGATGATTCTCCAGTTTGTTATCCTCTTTTAATATGGCGCTGACATCCTGGTCTGCCATCTCCAACTCCTTTGCATCCTGATAAATATCAGCCACCCGAAAGGAGAATTCTCCGCTTTGTCTAAGGCCAAACATGTCTCCTGGACCTCGCATTTTAAGATCCTCTTTTGCTATAAAAAATCCGTCATTGGATTTGAGCATAATGTTTAGTCTTTCAGATTCCTTGTCTCCATCAGCAGAATTCATAAGAATACAATAGCTTTGATACTGGCCTCTTCCAACCCTGCCTCTGAGCTGATGGAGGGCTGCCAGTCCAAACCTATTTGCATTTTCTATGAGAATAAGGCTGGCATTAGGCACATTAACACCTACTTCCACTACAGTAGTAGACACAAGAATATCTATTTCATGTCTGGCAAAAGCATCCATTATTTCATTCTTTTCACTGGACTTCATCTTTCCGTGGAGAGCTGCAATATTAATGGCATCCTTGTAATGTTCTTTTAATTTTTTGCTGTAATCCAAAACATTTTGCGCCTCTGTGGTCTCTGAGGCCTCCACAAGTGGACAGATAATATATACCTGCCTGCCTTCTGCAACCTGCTCTCCAATAAATTTGAGGGCAGAGGCCCTCATATGCTCTTTAATAACAGCAGTCTTTATTGGCAGTCTGTTGCTTGGCATAGTTTTGATGGTGGAGACATGCATATTGCCGTACAAAATCATGGCCAGGGTCCGAGGAATAGGTGTGGCCGACATAACAATAATATGGGGTCTATTCCCCTTTGATGCCAGTTTATCCCTCTGCATTACTCCAAACCTGTGTTGCTCGTCTATAATGACCAGAGCTAGGTTTTTATATTCTCTACCATCAGAAATCAGGGCATGGGTACCTACAATAATGCAGGAATCATTTTCTTTAACAATTTTTTCCATAGTCCTTTTTTCAGAGGCCTTCATAGACCCTGTAAACAAGGCTATGGGAATGTCTAAACCATTGTCTTCAATCCATTTTTTAAAGCCTTCATAGTGCTGCCTAGCCAGGACTTCTGTAGGGGCCATAATTGCAGTCTGGTATCCGGACAAGGCCACATCTAGCATGGCAAGAAAGGCAACTATAGTCTTGCCGGAACCTACGTCTCCCTGAATGAGTCTTTGGGTAATATAGTCTCCTGTCAAATCAGATGTAATATCAGATAGGACATTTTCTTGGTCACTAGTTAGTTCAAAACCTAAATTATTTCTGAAAGCATCAGTCTTGCTGTGGTGACTGATATTGAATGTATTTTCGTAGGAAGTCCCACTCTCCTCCTGGAGTCTGGAATTGAGAATAAAAAAGAACATTTCCTCATAGGCAAGACGTCTTCGGGCCTGGAATAATTCATCAAAAGACTTGGGAAAATGATAGGAATATATAGCCTGTGAGTATTCCATCAAATCACGGTTTTTAAGTATAGAATCTGGCAGCCTGCCGTCAGATAAAAACTGACAAGATATAGCCTCCTTAACAGCCTTTATTAGGGTATTGTTGGAAAGCCCCTTTGTAAGATGATAAACAGGCTGTATTTCCTCTCTTAATGAGCTGTATTTTTCCCTAGTAAATATGGCAGGATGACTAATCTTGTACTTTTTATTCTCCAGAATTAACTTTCCGTAAAAGACTAGATTCGTCCCTGGGATTAAATTATTTAGATAGTAATTTGCATTAAACCAAACCAATTCTATAGGCATGTCATCTACGTAAACAGTGGCTGAAAGAATATCAAGCCCACGCCTTGCCCTAAAAGTCTTTGGCTTGGTCCTCAAATGGCCCAATATGGCAATATCCTTTCCTACTGCATCTGGATTTGGCTTTATAAAGTCAGGATATATTAAATATGTCCGCGGAAAAAAAAGGAGTATATCCTGTATGGTATATACTCCTAACTTATTTAATAATTTAGATGTCTTTTCTCCGATTCCCTTTATAGAATCAACACTCGACATTAAATCCATGATTACTCCACTGAAACAATGTAAGCGTAAACTGCCTGACCACCGCAAGAAATCTCGATTTCAAGATCAGGATACTTTTCTGCAATCTTTTCACCTAAGGCTGTAGCCTTGTTCTCATCAGAGCCCTCGCCCCAATAGATAGAAACAACAGAAGAATCCTCAGAAACCATAGCGTCAATCATCTCAAGGAAGGCAGTGTCAATGTCTGCATTAACTGAAAGTAATCCAGAATCACCCATTCCCATCCAATCATTCATCTTGATTTCTTTGTCATCAATCATTGTATCTCTGACAGCATAGGTAACCTGGCCAGTCTTAACATTGGCAATTTCCTCTGTCATAGCATTTGTATTATCCTCAACAGATGCATCAGCTGAGAATGAAATAAGGGCTGTAATACCCTGAGGAATAGTCTTTGTAGGAATAACTACAAGTTTTTTATCCTTGCAAATGCTTGCCGCCTGGTTGGCTGCAAGAATGATATTTTTGTTGTTTGGCAAAACAAATACAGTCTTGGCATTAACATGCTCAACAGCAGATAAAATGTCATCTGTACTAGGATTCATAGTCTGTCCGCCTGGAATCATGTAGTCGCAACCTAGTTCTATAAATATAGATGAAAGCCCCTCGCCTGTAGCGATGGAAACAAATCCCATCTCCTTTTCAGGCTCAGCATTTGAGGCTGATTTATTACAAGCATTCTCTGAGTTGTTTAAAACTTTAACATCAGAAAGCTGACCATAAGCCATAGCCTTTGTAATAACATTACCTGGCTCTAATGTATGAACATGAACTGTCATCTTGTTGTCATCATTTGTAAAGTCAAGAAGATCTCCAGCAGACTCCAGGTATGCCTTGAATTCTTTGATTTGATAGCTTAAAAGTTTGGCTGAAGATTTAACTGTAAGGCCTGTGCAGTAATCAAACTTTACATCCTCTGCAGGAGCGGCCTGCTCCTCTACAGTTTCCTCCTCTTTCTCCTCTACAGGCTCACCAATTGTAAGGTCCACCTCTTTGCCAAGGAGAATATCCTGTCCACCCTTTAGGAACTGAACAAGACCCTGTCCGCCTGAATCTACAACGCCAGCCTGCTTTAATACAGGTAGCATATCAGGTGTCTTTGCCAGAGTCTCCTCGGCTGCTGTAATAACAGCATCAGCAAATACCTGAATATCGTCGGTTTTAAGAGCAATCTCAGCAGCCTTGTCTGCAGCAGCACGGGCAACTGTAAGAATGGTGCCCTCCTTAGGCTGCATAACTGCCTTGTAAGCAGTCTGAGTAGCCTTTTCAAAAGCCTCATTCAATATTTCTACTGTCAGTTCATCATAATTGCCGGCAACCTTTGCAAAACCTCTGAGGAGCTGAGAAAGGATAACGCCTGAATTACCTCTGGCACCCCTAAGAGAACCAGAAGACATTGCCTTTGTAAGGGTTTTCATGTCAGGATCTTTAAGCTCTGAAACAGCCTTTGCTGCTGACATGATTGTCATTGTCATATTAGTACCTGTATCACCATCCGGTACAGGGAATACGTTTAATTCATTAATCCATTCTTTCTTAGATTCAAGACTCTTGGCTCCAGAAAGAAACATCTTTGATAACAAAGACGCATCGATTGTTTGGATTTCCAAAATATATAATCCTCCTTAGTCTATAACTCTCACGCCTTCAACGTAGATATTAACATTGCTGATTGTAAGGCCTGTAAAAGAAGAAACCTTATATTTAACAGTTTCAATAAGATTCTCAGATACAGCAGCAATGCTAACACCGTAAGATACTATAACGTGAAAATCTAGAGAAATGCTATTATCCTCTCCGATAACTACAGCAATACCATGATTTAAGTAATCCTTTTTAAGAAGTTTTACTAAACCATCCCTCATATTAACAGCAGCCATGCCTACAATGCCAAAGCATTCAACGGCAACGGAACCTGCATATGTTGCAATTACATCTGTGTCAATTACTATCTTTCCTAGCTCTGTTTCCATTTGACCTTGCATAATCAAACCTCCAATTTCGCATATTTCGACAGAATATGTATCTATTATATACAAAACCTAAAAAATTACAATGCTATGACCTCTTTTATAAAGGTTGTAAACATATAACTTATAGGCAAAATTGGCAAAATTATTGGTATTTTTTACCCTACTTACATTCGAAATAAAAAAGGATGTCGACGGATCGACATCCTCTAATATCATGTGGCGAATTAAGCTCTCTCAACTGCGCCTGAACGTAAACAAGAAGTACATACATATAACTTCTTAGGTGTTCCATTCACATTACACTTAACGGATTTCACATTAGACTTCCACATATGATTGGATCTTCTATGAGAATGGCTCACATTGTTACCGAAATGAGCGCCTTTTCCACAAACTGCACATTTTGCCATGATTGCACCTCCTTGTAATATATTTCAACACGAGTGCATAAATACAAAGTAATTACGCAACAAACGAATTATAGCAAAGGGTTTCACAAATTGCAATTACTTTTTAAAGAATAAATCAAAAAGCTAGTTAAAGTAAGCATCAAAAACTTTGGCTGCCAAAGGAGCTGCAAATTTGCTGCCATATCCTGCCCCTTCCATTATCACCGCAACAGCCAATTCCTTGCCATTATCATCTGTTGCATAGCCTACAAACCAGGAGTGAGCCATTTCCTTGTCATCAGAGTATTCTGCAGTGCCTGTCTTGCCGTAGACTTTAAGCCCCTTAAAGTCCACCTTTCTTGCAGTACCCTCCTGGACTACTGATTCCATATAATCTGAAAGGGTATTTGCCTCCTTTACAGTCATAATTCTCCTGTACTGGCTAGGAAGATTCTCGTCTATATATTGGCCGTCTGCACTGACGATTTTATCTACCATATAAGGTTCCATAAGGACACCATCATTTGCAATGGCAGATACTAGCATGCACATATAAAGGGGTGAAACCACAGTCTGTCCCTGGCCTATAGCTGTTTGAGCCAGCAATTTGTCAGAGGTCTTGCTATCAATATTAAATTCTGGAATAGATGTCTGACCTATTTGGGTAGGTAAATTTTCATTAAACATCAGGGACTGGGCTGTTTTCATAAATACATCCCGGTCTAAATCCACTCCAATCTTTGCAAAGGCAGAATTGCAAGAATTGCTAAAGGCCTCCTTTAAATCCTCCTTGCCATGCTTTTCCTTGGAGGAACAGTGTATTGTATAGTCATCCACCGGAAATTCTCCATTACAATTGTAACTAAAAGAGTCGTCTCCATTATTATCTCTGAGATAGGCCAAAGTGCTGACTATTTTAAAAGTGGATCCAGGAGGATAATTTCCCATAGTAGCCCTGTTTAAAAGGGCGGATTTGCTAGAATCTTTTCCAGTGATATTGTCCCAATATACATCAATGCTATTAGGGTCAAAATCCGGTTTAGAAACCATAGCAATCACCTTTCCAGTATCAGGCTCTATGGCTATTACCGCCCCATCATATAATCCCAAACCCTCATAGGCCGCCTTTTGAGTCTCCACATTTAGGGTGGTATAGATATTGTCCCCTAATATCTTTTTTCCGCTGAGACTGGAGTCGATTTGGTCTTGTAAATCGTTGTGACTTTTTAATAGATCAAAAGAGTAATAGGCCTCCAGCCCTGTCATACCGTGGCCGGTGTAACCTATTGCATGGGAGAATAATCTCTCATAGGGATAATCCCTATACTCTTTCTTATCTTCGTCTAATTTGGTGGTTGCAAGGGGCTTTTTGTCGCTGCTATAGATGGTTCCCCTGACATAATCGTCGCTAAATACGGAAAACCTGGAATTATACTGGTTGTATACAAAATCCCTGGCGTCCTCATTTATAAATTTTGCAAAGAATACAATCATTACAACAAATACAAGTACAAATATAGAGGCGACTATATATATTTCTTTTCTTTTGGACAGTCTGCTAGTTTTCATTTAAGACCTCCCCATTTTCAGCAATATAAAAACAGATAAACATAGAAAGTAGGGAGGATCCTCCATAGGAAATAAATGGAAGGGTCACACCTGTGGATGGAATGAATTTAATGACTCCACCTATGTTGAGCAGGGTTTGGATGGCAAAAATTATGGCGATGCAACAAGTAACTAACATGTAAAAACTGTTATGACACCTGTATGCCAGATTAAAGATAAGAATAAAACTACATATGAAGACTATAATCAGACATATTGCAACTATGCCTCCCATCTCCTCTGCTATTGATGCAAATATAAAATCTTTTGTTACAACTGGTATCTTTTTAGGCTGCCCTTTAAAGAGACCCTGACCAAAAAAGGAGCCGCTGCCTATAGCAAAAAGGGACTGTGAAAGCTGATATCCCTGGTCCTCAGCCACCGATAGAGGATCTGTGTAGGCTAAAAATCTCCTTTGAATGTGAGGGAAATTGTTGTAGGCAAAATAACCTGCAAATATTCCAACTCCTATTTCCACTAGCAATAAAAGGTAATTTTTATAGGCTATGAAACTGATAAACATATAGCAAAGAGCATATATTAAGGCAGTTCCTAGGTCCTTACACATAACCAAAATCAGGATATGGAAAACGCTGCCTATAGTGGCCAATATCAGCCCCTTTATATTTTTAAAAATAGCAATACAAGAGCAAACAAAAAAGCAAAAGGAAATCTTTACAAACTCACTAGGCTGAATAGATATGTTACCAAAGGACAAAGATAATTTGGCCCCGTATTCTCTGCTTCCAAGGAAATAGACCAAAGAAAGCAAGAATATTCCTATTATAAAAAAGATGTAGTAAAACCTTTCTATTTGGTAAATCCTCTTTAGGAGAATAATTATTCCAAAAGATATCAAAATGGCAACAAGACAAAATATAGCCTGCCTCAGAGCTGAATCCATATTTAGCCTTTCCAACTCCACAAAAGACATGGCTAAAAAGAATAGTACGTTATTGACAAGCCCTGCCGAAAGGCTGCTTCCAACATTTTTTAGTGAAAGAATTATTAAGACAAAAGATAATATGGCCAAAAGAAAAATATATATAGGCCATGGATTGTTTAGGTTGAGCCAGCAAATATAAGTGCATAGGCCAAGAAAAAGAAAGATAACAATTCTTTGTATAATAATTAGGGCATCCCCCAGGGCCTGCCCTAATCTTCTCTCAAATATGAGAAACAAATCTATAAATGTAAAAATGGCTACAAATAATATAATTACTATCCTAGAAAATGCTGTTAGTACATCAATCAATTTATTCTACCCCGCGTTTTAAATGCCCCTTTGTAATGTCCATATCAATATGGGTTGAAATATTATCAATACAAATCTTTTTATACCATTCCATAATTTCTTTTGTCTCTTTTTCATTCTCAATGGAGAAATCCAATCTAAAGGAAGACAAGCCCATTTTTAAGAATTCATCTTTTAGATCAAAGGCAATATATGGCCTGCTGTTGTAAATTACGTTGTAGCAAAAATCGCAGTTTGCCTTAACAGCAAACTCAGTATTTTTCCTATCAATGAGAGAATAATTTCTATTATCCTTTTGGCAGCCAATAGTATTTTTTATGGTGCAGTTGGCTGTGACCATAAGGGGAATCCTAGAGTAAACTACCATTTGAGAATTATTATTATACCTGTGATTTACTTCTTTTAAAGACAATTCATATGGTGTGCAAAAATTCTCGTATCCCATCTCTTCAAAGGCTGAAATACACCTGTTGTTAAAGGTGTAAATCCTGTGGTCTAGTATAATTTTCTCCTTTGGATATGAAATGGAATTTAAATAGGCCAGTTCATCCATTGATGATGCGATTACACCTGACAAGTCATCCCTTATCTTTAGTTTTTTAATGTCATTTTCCCTTATAACAGGAGGCATATACAAATAGATATCCCTGTTATCTTTATGGGCTATAGCCTCCCCTACCAAGGAATTGCTTACACCTATGGATGTGACAAAGTCATATTTTAAAACTGTATCCAATTCCTCCTTGCTTTGGACTGTGACAAAGGTATCAAATGTATGGCGAGGATGATTATGAGCCTCCTCCATCTTTGTATATTCTAATATTTTCTTGCTAGGAGAATGTGTAGAAATAGCCTTCTCATACTCCTCTAGTCCTAGCCTTCTGGCATTTTTTAGGGCAGAAATTGGAAGGAAAATATCCTCATCCATTTCCACAATTATTTCTTTACATTCAAAAGGAGTGTTGCCCAAAGAAGTAACAGCCTTTATAACATCCTGTCTGTCTATAGGTTTATTTGTGGCTGCTTCTACCAGTTGGCCAACAAATTTTCCCCTTCTATCCAAATCATCAAAAAAGACTAAGGAAAGATTTTGCCCCTTCTTTGCAATCACCTTGCAATTAACAACTATTTTCTTTTCTTTAATATCTATTCTGTTTTCATCTGATTTAGTGTGTCCGCTAGCCTTAAATGTAATCATATCAGGACCATTGTGATGTCTTAGATATAGGTCTGTAAATCCGGACCTGTTGCCAGCGTCCAAGAGGCTCTGATAATCCTCAGAACTAACATTATAATTGTCTTTACCTTTGTATAAATAAGAATCCAGGTACTTTCTGTAAATGCTAACTACAGCTCTGGCATATTCTAATGATTTCATTCTGCCCTCGATTTTGAAGGAAGACACACCGCTTTCTATCATTTGAGGCAGGGATTCAATGGTACAAAAATCCTTTGGACTAAGAATGTACTCACCATTTTTGTTTAATAACTTGCCATTGCTATAGGCCTTGTAATTCAGACGACAAGGCTGAGCGCACCTGCCCCTGTTACCAGACCTGCCACCAATGATTGATGACATGAGGCACTGACCGGAATAGCAAACACAAAGGGCCCCGTGTACAAAGGATTCAATCTCCAAATCAGGACAGGCCTTGTGAATGCTCTCAATCTCTTTTAATGAGATTTCTCTGGCAGTGACAATTCTCGATGCTCCCATATCCTCCATCAGTTTGGCCCCGTAGCTAGTGCACAAACTAACCTGGGTGCTGACATGTATATCTGTATCAGGAAAATAAGATTTGATCATGGAAAAGACCCCAAAATCCTGGACGATAAAGGCATCAATACCAGCCTCAACATAGGACCTGAGATAAAGATATAAATCCTTTTCTATCTCCAGGTTTTTAAGGAGGGTATTGACTGTAAGATAGGCTTTTGCTCCATGCAAATGTGCATAATTAATGGACTCTATTGCATCCTCAATAGAGAAATTTTTTGCATAGGCTCTGGCGCCAAACATGTCGCCACCAAAATAGACAGCGTCTGCCCCAGCATCTATAACAGCCTTAAATATTTCTTTGTCTCCCGCAGGAGAAAGTAATTCTAATGGATTCATAAAACTCCTAAAAATAATAAAGAGTCCCATTAAGGGACTCTTGTTTTATATATCTGATACCGAACCTAAGAGTGCATCCTCAAGCGAAGCCTCAAGCTTTGTCTTGTGAAGAAGGAGCTCCTTATTTTCTCTTTCTAACTTTGTAATAGTTTCATTTAAGGTTTCAGTTTTAAGCTGAACAGAAATCAAATCATGTTTGAGATTATAGATTTCCTTGTCCCTTATTTCCATATCTGACTCAAGGGATTCAACCTGGCTTTTGGCCTTAAAATAATCATCCGCTATATTAAGTTCTAGCAAGGTAGCTTTCAAGTCAGCAGATATGCGCTTGTAATCATCAATGGAATTGAATTCGTCCAGTTTCGCATTGATATAATTAGCTACTTTTTGAAGGTATTCTTCTGATTCATAGCCCGACAAAGTATAAACTTTTCCGCCTATAAGCACCTTTGCGCTTTTTTCGGAAACCATAACGCATCCTCCCTAAAGAAAACTATTATAATTATATCTGTTAAATGCACTAAAAACAAGAAATAACTTAAATCATATTGTCTGGAATAGCTAAATTAAAGTGTTGATAAGTAAGTTTTGTTGCCATTCTTCCCTTTGGGGTACGAATGATAAGTCCATGCTGCAACAAATATGGCTCATATACATCCTCGATGGTGCCTGAATCCTCTCCCACTGTAGCCGCCAGATTATCCAGTCCTACAGGTCCTCCTGCAAATTTTTCTATAATGGCAAGGAGAATATTTCTATCGTTGTTGTCCAAACCTAGGCTATCTACCTCCAAGGTGTTAAGGGTCTCATTAGAAACCTCTTTTGTAATAAGACCATCGTATCTTACTTCGGCATAATCCCTCACTCTCTTTAGGTATCTATTGGCAAGTCGAGGGGTACCTCTGGACCTAAGGGCGATCTGATATGCACCCTCCTCATCTATTGGGGCATTTAGTTTTGCTGCTGAGGCCTTTACAATAGATGATAATTCCTCAGGACTGTAATAATCCATGTGGTTAATAATGCCAAATCTATCTCTCAATGGCGCAGACAAAAGTCCTGGTCTTGTGGTGGCACCAATCAGGGTAAACCTAGGCAATTTGGTGTGTATAGACCTGGCAGTTGTGTCCTTTCCCATAACAATATCAACTGCAAAATCTTCCATTGCAGAATAAAGGGTTTCTTCAACTGGTTTTGACAATCTGTGTATCTCATCTATAAAGAGAATGTCCCCATCTTTTAGGGTCATAAGTACAGCAACTATCTCACCTGGTATGGTGATGGCCGGACCAGATGTCACCTTGATATTGCTGTTCATTTCTGATGCCACGATACCAGCCAGGGTCGTTTTACCAAGTCCGGGAGGGCCATATAAAAGCACATGGTCCAAGGCTTCGCCACGTTTTTTGGCAGCCTCGATATATATTTTCATATTCTCCTTAACCTTGGTCTGGCCTATATATCCATCAAATGATTTTGGCCTGAGTTGATTGTCATTTACAAGATCTTCGTGACTTGCAATTGTAGAAGTAATCTGTCTCTTTTCTAACATAATTCCCCTTTGATTTTATAAAAATGACATTTGTTTTAATGTATCTGTGAGTAGTTGTTCTACACTGGTAGACTCATTGATTGTCATTTTATCTAAGGCACGAGCCGCATTGCTGGAAGAATAACCCAGTGAAACCAGGGCATCCATTACCTCAGCCCTAATGCCTGCAATATTGTTGGCACTGCTAGACCCAGATGCCAGTTTTGCCTCAAAAGCATCCACTGCATCTATCTTGTCCTTTAGGTCGATTATAATTCTCTCAGCCGTTTTCTTTCCTACACCTGGAGCATTTGCAAAAGCCTTAGAATCAGCCCCGGCCAAAGCAAATTTAACATCATCTACTGTCATAGTAGACAGAATTGCAAGAGCCGCTTTGGGACCAACTCCTGACACACCAAGGAGCATGTCAAAAATCCTTCTCTCCTCCTTGTGGGAAAAACCGTAAAGATTTAGAGAATCCTCCTTTGGAATTAGGATTGTGTAAAGCATAACCTCCTGGCCTATGGAAGGTAAAGTCTTTATAGTATTCATAGAACTGTTGATAGCAAATCCAATGCCCCCATTGTCTACAGTGACAACCAAACCATCGATATCAACTAATTCTCCTCTTACAAATGAAATCATACCAATTCTCCAATAAAGTAAAATCCCTTGCAGCAGTTTAGTTTTACATTAACCAGCTGTCCGATCATAGATGGGTCACCTGGGAAATGAACAGTGAGGTTGTTAGCCATTTTTCCTGTGACAAGGCTAGAATCCTGCTCATTAACTTCCTCCACCAGGACCTCCTGTACAGTGCCCTCAAAACTTTTGGTCTTTTCATGACCATGATCTTGTACAAGGGCCAAAAGTCTATCAAACCTGTCCTTTACCACATCCTCAGGAACCTGATCTTCCATAGCAGCTGCTGGGGTGCCAGTCCTCTTAGAATAGATAAAGGTAAAAGCCGAATCATAGTGGACCTTATCCACTACATCCATGGTATCAAGAAAATCTTCCTCAGTCTCACCAGGGAAGCCAACAATTATATCTGTTGTAATTGCCACATCAGGAATCCTGGCTCTCAATTTATCAACTAATTCAAGATAAGATTCCTTGGTGTATCTCCTATTCATCTTTTTAAGGATCCTGCTGCTACCCGACTGCAGAGGCAGATGCATATGCTTGCAAACCTTTGGAAGAGTAGCCATAGCCTCAATCAAATCATCAGAGAGATCCTTTGGATGAGGGGTCATAAAACGGATTCTCTTTAATCCCTCTATGTCATTTACCATCCTAAGTAAATCTGCAAAGCTGACCTTTTCCTCAAGGCCAACCCCATAAGAGTTAACATTCTGACCTAAGAGCATGATTTCAACAACCCCGTCAGCCACCAGTCCTTTTATTTCATTTACTATATCCTCTGGCTTTCTAGACCTCTCTCTACCTCTGACATAAGGCACAATGCAATAGGTACAGAAATTATTACATCCAAAGGAAATATTGACTCCAGATTTGAAAGGATACTTTCTAGAGATAGGCAGATTTTCAACAATCTGGTCTGTGTCCTTCCAGATATCAATAATCATGCCCTTTTTATTGAGGAGGGCCATAGTGTATAGTTCTGCAAATTTGTAAAGATTGTGGGTACCAAAAATCAAGTCTACAAACTTATAGGAATCCTTTAGGTGCTCAACAACAGTAGGCTCCTGCATCATACATCCACAGAGGGCAATCATCATATTCTTGTTTTTCTTTTTGTAACCATGGAGAATGCCAAGCCTGCCATATACCTTGTTGTTTGCATTCTCTCTAACAGTACAGGTGTTATAAATTACAAAGTCAGCATCCTCTGACTCTACTTCCTCATAGCCAATTTCCTTTAAAACCCCCAGGAGTTTTTCCGAATCCCTGGCATTCATTTGGCATCCAAAGGTGGTAACATGACAAGTAAGTTTCCTACCAAGTTCTGCCTCCTTTTCCTTTAATAATTCAGCAGCACATTTAATGTAGTAATACTGTCTTTCTGGCTCCTTTTCTGGAGCATCGTTTAATAATTCACTAAATCTCATTCTATTTCCTAATTTGTCCATTTCCATAAATAGTATATTTGTAACTGGTGAGTGCCATCAGTCCCATAGGTCCTCTAGCGTGGAGTTTTTGGGTGCTAATTCCTATCTCAGCACCAAAACCAAACTCAAATCCGTCTGTAAATCTGGTGGAAGCATTTACATAAACACATGCAGCATCGATTTCATTTAAGAATTTTTCTGCAGCCTCAGTATCATTTGTGATTATTGATTCAGAGTGCCCAGTATTGTTTTTGTTGATGTGACTAATGGCTTCATCTATGTCATTGACTGTCTTTACTGAAATAATAAGGTCCAGGTATTCCATAGCAAAGTCAGAATCAAAGGCCTCCTCTGAATCCTTCATAAATACTCTTGACCTATCATCAGCTTTTACCCTAACGCCTCTTTCCATCAGCCTGTCATTTAGTTTTGGCAAGAACTGGGCAATAATATCCTCGTGGACTACAAGAGACTCGCAGGCATTGCAAACCCCGATCCTTTGTGTCTTTGCATTATCAATCACCTCTACAGCCATGTCTAAATCAGCATCCTTGTCCACATAGATATGGCAGTTGCCAGATCCTGTTTCTATTACAGGCACTGATGCATTCTCTACAACGCTTTTGATGAGGCCCGCTCCACCTCTTGGAATAAGGACATCAATATAGCCATTTAGCCTCATCATCTCTTTTGTGGATTGTCTAGAAGTATCCTCTATAAGTGTGCAGGCATTTTCATTGTATCCTAAGGCTTTAATAGTCTCCCTAATGACCTTTACTATAGCCTTGTTGGATTCGATAGCATCGCTGCCTCCCTTTAAAAGCACAGCATTGCCAGTCTTGTAACATAGGGAGAAAACATCTGCAGTTACATTAGGTCTTGCCTCGTAGATGACACCAACCACCCCAATAGGAACAATCCTCTTTTGAATTTTAAGACCATTTGGTCTAATGAATTCATCAGAGACCTTTCCTATAGGATCATCTAAAAGGGCTACCTGTCTCAGTCCATCAGCAATCCCCTTTATCCTATCCTCTGTCAGTTTTAGTCTATCCAATAGGCCTGCTGACATAAGTTTGTTAGCACCAGCAGCCATATCGATTTCATTGGCCTTTATTATATCAGCAGAATTTTTTTCTAAAGCATCTGCCACTGCATTGATAACTTTATTTTTTTCATCAGTGGTCATTTTGCCCAGGGCAAACTTTGATTGTCTAGTTAATTCAGCAAGTTCTAATAATTCCATATCCATACCTTTCTACATTTAATCTTTAGTCCTCGATTTGCATCACAAGTCATTATTTGTAAAGATATAATCCATGGGGACGTCATAACTAGATGTCTCTAAAGCATCCACAAGCTGTCCTTCAAAACATGCAGCAATTTTTATTAAATCCATATTCTGGGCAAAAAATCTATCATAATAGCCCTTGCCATAGCCTACCCTCTTGCCAGAATTGTCAAAAATCAGTCCTGGTGTAAAACAGATAGTCTTTTTATCAAATGAAAACTTTGGCAGAGTATCAAAAGGCTCCATTACCCCAAAATTCCCTCTAGAAAAATCCGATTTTAAATCTGTAACCCTGTAAAAAGAAAGGCTACAGTCTGCCGGGTTAGAAACTGGAAAATACAAATATTTATTCTCAGATAAAAGACCAGCATATAATGGTCTCAAATCCACTTCGTATTCAAGGGGATAATAGCATAGGAAATTATCTACATCCTCATAATTATTCCTAATAAAAGAATATAGTTTTAGACAAAGTTTGTTGGAAAAATCTCTTTTATCCTTAGGGCTAAGAGATTTCCTATAATTTTTAAAATCATCCCTAAGACTTTGATTTATTTCCATATTTCTCACCAAGATTTTCTACATTGCCATTCTCATCAACAATATCAATATTGTTAAGTTGGTTTCTGATATTGCCTTTTATAGCATCAATATAAGCACCACGAAGTTTGGCTTGCTCCACTTTTTCTTCGTCGGAAAGGCCTACGCTTTTTTGCTTATGATATAACTCATTTATTCTTTTAATATCTGCTTCTGTAATCATTTCTATTCCTCTAATAATTCTAATATATTTACATCATCTCTCTTGTTTGCAACAAAAAGAGTTCCTTTATCCTGGTTTTCAAAAATCCTATGTATATTTCCAATGTGATTACCATTTGTTATAACCATGTCAGCACCAGAATAGGTGGCAATTAAAGCTGCTTTAAGCTTTGCAGTCATACCTCCTGTTCCTACATTGGATGAGGAATCAGAAGTGGCCATATCCATAACAGATGAAATGTCCTCCACTACCTCTACCAGTTTTGCGTCAGGATTTTCTTTTGGATTATGGGTATAAAGTCCATCAATATCTGAGAGAAGAACTAAAGCGTCAGCCTTTACCAGGGCACAAACAATGGCAGAAAGAGAGTCGTTGTCACCAAACTGAATCTCGTGGGTGGCTACTGTATCATTTTCATTTACAACTGGTATAACCCCCAGTTTAAAAAGCTCATTGAAAGTATTTCTAGCATTTTCTCTAGATTCAGAATCAATAAAAGTCTTTTTGGTAATGAGAACCTGTCCAGCCTTTTGGTTATATTCTGAAAACAACTTTTGATATACAGACATTAGGTAGGCCTGACCAATAGATGCGCAGGCCTGCTTTGTAGCAAGATCTCTTGGTCTTTCCTTTAAACCGATGGCATAACG
Source organism: Pseudobutyrivibrio sp. (assembly GCA_024684955.1). Classification (GTDB taxonomy): domain Bacteria; phylum Bacillota; class Clostridia; order Lachnospirales; family Lachnospiraceae; genus Pseudobutyrivibrio. The sequence continues at coordinate 43,914 of JAIKWH010000055.1, read as the reverse complement.
ACCAACAGCAATGGCACCTGAGGAAACAAGACATACATCCTTGCCTCTTGCCCTGAGATCACACAACTGTCTAACCAGTCTTTCCAGCTTTGTATAGTCTATATTTCCAGTCTCCTCGTGGGTGATTGTAGAAGAACCAACCTTTACAATAATTCTCTTTTTTTCTGTAAAATCAACCTTATACATAGTCGCCTCTTTATTTTTAACTATAATCCAAATAATTCTAGCATAAAAAGACCTTAGTTTCCATAAATCATTACAGAAACTAAGGTCTTAGTCTATTAAAGATTATCTAGAGAATAATGTGTCTTGGACAAGCCTCCGCACATTTTCCACAGGATGTACACTTGCTTTGATCAATGTGTGCAAAGAAGCCATCTACGTGAATTGCATCAAACTCACAAACCTTTTCGCATTTGTGACATCCAATACAGCCAACAGAACAAACTGCCATTACATCTTTGCCCTTGTCATTGTTGTGACATCTAACAGCATGTCCAAAGTCATAAGGGATAAGCTCTATCAAATGGTTAGGACAAGCATCGATACACTTGCCACAGGCCTTACAAGCCTCCTTATCAACTAAGGCAACACCATTTACAATATGGATGGCATCAAATGGACAGGCCTTTACGCAAGAGCCAAATCCCATACATCCATAGGAACAAGCCTTTGGTCCACCACCTGGCACAAAGGCCATTGATCTACAATCCTCTACTCCTGTGTAATCGTATAACTGTTTTGCATTCTCGCAAGTACCGTTACACATTACAAAGGCAACCTTTCGGTCAGACTCTCCAGCATCCACTCCCATGATTTCTGATACCTTGGCAGCGACAGGTGCCCCGCCCACAGGACACTGATTACAAGGAGCCTCTCCCTTTACTATGGCGGCAGCAAGCCCCGAACATCCAGCATAGCCACAGCCACCACAGTTATTGCCTGGTAAAACAGCTATAATCTGCTCTTCTCTAGGGTCCACTTCAACCTTGAATTTTTCAGCTGAAAAGCAAAGGAAAAATCCTATAATACATCCAGTAGCGCCAACAATTACAGCCGCCAGTAATATACCTGCAATACTCATAGTCAGCACCTCCTATATGATACCCGAAAAACCAAGGAAGGCCATAGCCATTAGACCTGCAGTAACAAGTACAATGGCAGAACCCTTAAAGGTTTTTGGTATGTCGTTGTATTCTATCTTTTCTCTAATTCCAGCCATAATTACAATGGCAATTGTAAATCCTACTGATACGCCTACACCATTAATAACAGACTGTAGAATATCGTATTCATATTGAACGTTATTAAGAGCAGTACCTAGAACGGCACAGTTCGTAGTAATAAGAGGAAGATATACGCCAAGAGACTGATAAAGTGAAGGCACACTCTTCTTTAAAAACATTTCTACAAATTGAACCAAGGCTGCAATAACTAGTATGAAAACAATTGTCTTCATATAATCAAAGCCTGTAGGGGCAAGAATAAACTTGTAAATAACAGAAGAAACGAAGGAAGCAATTGTTATGACAAAGATAACTGCTCCACCCATTCCTGCAGCGGTCTCAACTCTTTTTGAAACACCTAAGAAAGGACAAATACCAAGGAACTGGGAAAGTACAACGTTATTTACAATGGCTGAAGAAACTAAGATTAAAATTAATTCAGTAACGTAATTCATTTAGCTTTCCTCCTTTCCTTTTTCTACAATATCATCATCTGCATATGAAGAATCTGAACCAGATTTTTCTACATCTATAGTGTTTAAAGTATTAGATGTGTGCTCTACCTCTATTCTTGTATCAGGTACTGGCTTTGCCACATCCTTTGGATTAACAGGTGGAAGGACCTCTTTTGTAATAGTGGCCTTGCCTGTACACCCTGATGACAAGGTACAAGTCCTGCAATCGCCAGCCAGACAACCCTGTACTGGTGGCAGTGGCTTGCCCTTCTCCTCCATCTTCTTTCTCACGATATTCATGAGAGCAACCAAAATAGAAAGTACAAAGAAAGCTCCAGGAGCCAGTCCAAACAAGGTAATGTGATAGTCGTTAAGAACTGCAATATTTACATCAAAAATGCTGCCGTTGCCAAGTATTTCTCTAACAGAACCAATCAGGGTAAGGCCAATAGTAAATCCTAGACCCATACCGATTCCATCAAACATAGATTCCACAATAGGATTCTTGCTGGCATAACTTTCAGCACGACCTAAAATAATACAGTTTACAACAATCAGTGGAATATAAATTCCAAGTGAATCATAAAGGGAAGGAACAAAGCCCTGCATCAGGAAGTCAACCATTGTAACAAAGGAAGCAACTACTACGATAAAGGCTGGCATTCTCACCCTATCAGGAATGATATTTCTCAAAGCAGAAATCATCATATTGGAAAGGATAAGAACCACTGTTGTAGAGAGACCCATGCCGATTCCGTTTATTGCTGATGTGGTAACTGCCAGAGTTGGACACATACCTAGCATCAAAACAAAGGTAGGGTTTTCCTTCCAAACACCATTGTAAATTCTCTCGATATATTTATTCATCTGCCCCACCTCCTGTCAAAGAATTGAAGTAGGTAACACCTGCATTAACTCCTCCTGTAACAGCCTTGGAAGTGATTGTTGCAGCTGAAATGGCATCAATTTCATTAGATGTTGATGCACCTGTTTTTGTAACCTGAAAAATCTCTGCTTTTCTGTCTATAAATTGAGAGGAGAATGTGCCCTCTCCCTCGTCCTTGGCCTTCATACCAAGACCGGCTGTCTCAGAAATGCTAGTGATTGAATAGCCGTTAATCATGCCATCATTGGTAATACCCATGGCAAAGGAAATATCGCCGCCGTAACCAGAGGAGTCTGTCACCTCGATTACATATCCTAATGGATTGCCAGAGCCATCATAGGCTATAGAACAATTGTCGATTGTGGCATCCTCTATTCCAGCATCAATAAGTATTTGTGATGCTGTGGCAGAATCAAAACCATCCAGTCCCTTAAATTCATTTGCATCAGAAAAAACTGTCTGGTAAGCCTTTTGCTGTGCAGCAGCCTTTGCTGTAGCAATTGGAGCCTTAGTAATCTCATAAACAAGACCCAGCGCAAATCCAGCAATGACAGTAATAGCAGTTAAAACCAAAGCGTCTTTAACTAATTTATTCATTAGCCTTCACCTCCTTGGTCTTCTTTTGTCTAACTATGCCAAAAGCCCTAGGGATTGTAATTTTTTCAATCAAAGGAACCAGCAGGTTAGAGAAGATAATTGCATAACTAACTCCCTCTGCAGAATTTCCAAATATTCTGTAAAGTCCTGTGAGAACTCCCAGGCAAATGCCAAAGAGGACTTTGCCCATAGGGGTAATAGGTGATGTGACATAATCGGTAGCCATAAAGAAGGCACCCAGCATGAGGCCACCACCGCACAACTGTGCAACTATGTAATTTGAATCAAAACCATGTCCTGAGAAAAGTACTAAAAATACTACAAAGGAAACAATGTATGCTCCTGGGATGGTAAGATCAATAACCCCCAGGAGAATTAATATAATTGCTCCAATTAGGACAAAAAGTGTAGAAGTCTCGCCTATGGTACCTCCTGTTCGACCTATGAGTAAATCAAGAGTATTGACTGACTCTCCGCTTTTAATCATAGCAAGTGGTGTTGCAGAGGCTACACCGTCAAATTCAAAATTAGTCATTGTAGCAGCAAAGGAAACCAGCATGAATACACGACCACCCAAGGCAGGATTCATGAAATTTTGACCCAGGCCGCCAAACAACATTTTAACAACCACAATAGCAAAAACCGATCCCACAACTGCCTGCCAAATTGGCAAGGTATGTGGCAGGTTTAATGCTAAGAGAAGTCCGGTAACAACTGCAGAAAGATCCTTGACTGTCACCTTTCTTTTTGTAATCTTTTCAAATAAGAACTCCGAAATCACACATGTAAATATACAGACCAGGATTAAAAGCAAAGCCCTAGGTCCGAAATTGAAAATTCCAAACAAACTAGTCGGAAGCAAAGCGATGATAACGTATAACATAATGCGGCTTGTATCATCCTTTGCACGAACATGTGGAGAGGAAGAAACATGTAATAAATCGCTCATTGTCATAATCCTTTCTACTTTTTCTTTCGTTTATCAGCGAGAATCTGTTTTTTCATAGTCTTGATAGATTGAGCCAAAGGCTTTCTAGCAGGACACGCAAAAGAACAAGAACCACACTCTATACACTCAAGTCCATACCAGGCCTCAAAGGACTCCTTGTCCCCGTACTCAGTAAATTTGGACAAGCGTGAAGGAACTAACTTTTCAGGGCAAGCCTCTACACATCTACCACAATTAATGCAGGCAGTAGTCTCAAATTTGGATACCTCATCCTGGCTAAAGCAAAGCAGGGCTCCCGATGTTTTTGTGGTAGGAATATCCAAAGAGAAAATAGCAAATCCCATCATTGGGCCGCCTGAAATAAGTTTCTTTGGCTCTCTCACAAAACCGCCGGCCTGCTCCACAATATCTTTGCAGGTCATACCAATGCATATTCTATAGTTTCTAGGCTCCATAACTGCATCACCAGTCAGGGTAAATATCCTGTCCATAACAGGCTTGCCCTCAACAATGGCGGTGTAGATTGCATTTATGGTAGCTACATTATCAACAATGCATCCAGCATCAGCAGGAAGCATCTTAGAATTAATGCTTCTGCCAGTGCAAGCATAGATAAGCTGACGCTCTCCACCTTGAGGATATTTGGTCATAAGAGGTACAACCTCTATTCTCTTCTCATGCTTTGTAAGCCTGGTGAGGCTTTCAATGACATCAGATTTGTTGTCCTCTATGCCAAGAAGACCCTTTGCATTAGGGAAAAGCTGTAAAATAATTTTCATGCCCTCGATGAGTTTCTCAGGCTCTTCAATCATAGATCTGTAATCAGAGGTAAGATATGGCTCGCACTCTGCACAGTTAGCAATAATATATTCAATCTTTTCAGGATTATTTGGAGTAAGCTTTACATGGGTTGGAAAACCTGCGCCACCCATACCAACGATACCGGCATCCTGAATCTTTTTGATTATTTCATCACTGGAAAGACTGGTATAGTCATTGCATGCTTCAAATCCAGTCTCTAAAAATTTACCATCACTTTCAATTATGATAGAATTAACCATGTCGCCTACGGCCACTCGCCTAGGCTCGATGGCTTTTACTGTACCGGAAACTGCAGAAAAAATTGGTGCAGAAACAAAGCCTCCCGCATCTGCAATCTTCTGACCTCGCAGGACAGTATCACCCACAGATACAACCGGTGTGGCCGGTGCACCAATGTGTTGCGATAGTGGATAAACCAATTCGCCTTGAGGCTTCAATTCCTTGATTGGCTTTTCTTTAGATAATTCTTTGCCATCATAGGGATGAACGCCACCCTTAAAAGTTTTAAGGCCCATTACCATACCCCTCTTTCTTTATAGTTAGAGAAACTTTACTCTACAAAGTAAATTATAACAGTTTGTATACAATAAATAAGAAGATTTACCAACAATTTTGTATATTTTTAAGTACCAAGGCAAAAAGTTATAGTGAATATTTTATTAGATGATAAAATAAGAGGTTAAAAAATTATGGAAATAATCCAAAACAAATATACGTTGACTGATATTACATATTCTCTGGACAAATATTTCGATGAAGACACTCTCCTATTTGATATTGAGTGCACAGGATTATCTCCTCGCAAGTCCTTTATCTATTTAATTGGTTACGGTACTAGAAATGGAAATGAAATAGAAATAAACCAGTTGCTTGCAAATGATGAAACTGAAGAATCAGAAATACTTTTATACTTCGAAAATGTCCTAAAGTCTTTTCCAAAGATCATGGGATTTAACTCAAGCCGTTTTGACCAATCCTTTATATGTGAACGCTGCAAGTTATATGGCATCAATACAGAAATTAAATCTAAATATCATTTAGATATATATCTCACCGCCACCAAGGCTAAGTGTCTATTAGACCTACAAAACTACAAGCAGAAAACCCTGGAGGTCTTCTTAGGGCTCAAAAGGGAAGACAAATATGACGGAGGACAACTGATACCTGTTTATAAAGAATATTCCAAAACCAGAGACAAGTCTCTAAAGGATCTTTTCCTCCTCCACAACTACGAGGATGTAAAAGGAATGGTGTCGCTTATCGACATTTTAGCATATTGCGATATATTAACTTGTGATTTAACTTTATCAGATACCGAGGTAAGCCAGGATAGATATAGGTCATATTGGACTTTGCCATATTCTATACCCTCTCCAATTAACAAGCAAAGACCTTATGGCACATATGTGATTAAAGACAATACTATTTCTTTAGCCTTAAACATCACATCAAACTCTCTATATACATTCTTACCGGATAATAAGAACTATTATTACTTGTTAAATGAGGATATAATTATCCCAAAGTCTTTGGGGGCCAGTGTGGACCCTTCCAACAGGAGGCCAGCCAGCAAAAGTGATTGCAAGGTAAAGAAGGATGGGGACTTTATTCAAATACCAAACCATGTAGATGTGGGAAATAAGGCAAGGACTTTCCGCAAGGATTACTCTGATGATGAAAATTTCCTCTCCATTGAGGATATTGACCCAGGCCAAATAAAGAAAATACTGACCTATATGCTAAAACACTAAAGGAATCATTCCCATCAAAACAATAAAAAGCCCTTATACTTCATGTATAAGGGCTTTATTTAATCTAGTTTGAAGTTTTCTGATAGAAGAAAGAATATCTTCTCTTGTATCCTATCTCTCTATAATCCAAAACTTGCTCAGTGGATCCAATAAAGAGGATTCCGTCATCTCTAAGAGATGCAGCAAATTTTCTATAAACCTCTTCCTTGGCTTCATCTGTAAAATATATCAAAACATTTCGACATACAATCATGTCATAGTTGCTTGGATATTGGTCCTTTAAAAGATTGTGTTCTTTAAACTCTACACATCTTTTTACGTCCTCGCTAATCTGGAATGAATTTCCTACCTGAGTAAAAAATTTTTTCTTTAAATGAGCTGGTACATTAGCCACAGATTTGTCGTTATAAAGCCCTACCTTTGCTGTGGCTATAACCTGCTTGTCCAAGTCTGTAGCATATATCTTGATCTTGTTAAGGGGCATATGTTCTGACAAGGCCATAACAAGAGAATATGGCTCATCCCCAGTTGAACATGCTGCGGACCAAATCTTTAAATTTTGCCCTGAATGAGCCATCAACTCTGGGATAAACTCCTTTGTAAGCAATTCCCACTGCTCAGGATTTCTATAAAACTCTGAAACATTAATGGTAAGGAAGTTTACAAACTCATCAAATATATTTTTGTCAGTTTTTAATAACTGGACATATTCAGGATATGTCTTGCATTTATTCTTTGTAACTAGAGAATCGATTCTACGACGCATCTGCTTCTCTTTGTAGGAGCTTAAATCAATTTTAGTCAACTTATATACATCCGTTTTAAACTCTTCGTAATTCTCCATAGAATCCTGCCTTTCACGCAATCATATTTGTTTAATTTCAATGCCTATTTATACTCAATCATTAGGAAGAGTATACACAAATATTGTGTTAAATCTGTCAAAATGATGTGAAGCAATTTACAAGGACAGACAAACAAAAAAGCCCAAGCAAATGCTTGGGCCTTGATTTTAAAATTATTCCTCTGTAGACTCTGCTTCCTCTGCAGCTGCCTCTGGCTCAAGAAGTGCCTTCATTGAAAGGCTAATCTTTTTGTCAGCGTCGTTGAACTCAACAACCTTTGCTTCAATTTCCTGTCCAATTGAAAGGAAATCAGCTGGCTTTTCAATACGTTCTCTAGAAATCTGAGACACATGAAGAAGTGCATCGATACCAGGAGCCAACTCTACAAAAGCACCAAAGTCTTTCATACGAACAACCTTGCCCTTAACAACCTGTCCAACTGCAAACTTCTCAGCTGCACCATTCCAAGGATTTGCATCATCAAACTTGCAAGAAAGAGCAATCTTTCCGTCCTTGATATCCTTGATGAATACCTTGATTGTATCGCCAACATTGAGAGACTTTGTAGGATTCTCAACGCGACCCCAACTCATCTCTGAGATATGAAGAAGACCATCTGCTCCACCTAAATCGATGAATGCACCAAAGTCTTTAACATTCTTAACTGTTCCTTCAAATACATCACCAACAGCGATCTTTGAAAGGAGTTCCTCCTGAGCCTTTGCTCTGTCAGCAACAAGAAGAGTTTTTCTATTACCAATAATGCGACGACGTCTTGGATCAAACTCGCTGATTACGAAGCTGATTTCCTGACCCTGGTACTTGTTGAGATCCTTCTCATAAACATCTGAAACGAAAGATGCTGGGATGAATACTCTAGCCTCATCAACAACTACTGATAAGCCGCCCTTTAATACTTTGTCTACTGTAGCAGTAAGAACCTCACCGTTCTCAAATGCCTGCTGTAATCTCTCATTGCCCTTTTCCTGAGCAAGTCTCTTGTATGAAAGAAGGACCTGTCCCTCTCCGTCATTTACCTTAATAACTATTGCTGAAAGTGGATCGCCAACTTTTACCTGAGTAGTAAGATCAACATTTGATTCATTTGTGTACTCAGAGCGAGTGATGATACCGTCTGACTTGTAACCGATGTTTAATACAATCTCGTCAGGTTTAACACTGATAACTGTACCGTCGACAACCTCTCCATTGTGTATAGTTTTAAATGATTCCTCCAACATTTGTTCAAAACTTAATTCTGGCATTTCTTTTGAACCTCCTCGATAATATTGTTTGGGGTGGATGCCCCTGCGGTAATACCTACACTTTCAATGGAACCAAGGTCAGCGGCATTTAAATCGCAAGCCGTCTGTATATAGTAAGTATCGTTGCATTTTGTTTTACATATTTCATACAATTTTTGCGTATTGGAAGAATTTTTGCTTCCAATGACTATCATGGCATCAACTTGAGAAGCAATTTCCTCAGCTTCAATCTGACGCTTGTTAGTCGCATCGCATATTGTATTCAAAACAATAATATCATAACCTTTTTGATTTATAATTTCAACTAAATCTTTAAATTTATTGTGGTTGAAAGTAGTTTGACTAACAATACAAATTCTTCTGTCATCACTAAGAGAAAAATCTTTTGCACTACTCTCATCTTTTATAACAGAATACTGATCTCCATTGATCCATCCCTCGATTCCTATTACCTCCGGATGGTCAGGATTTCCAATGATTACTATGTAATCACCCAGTTTTGAATGCTCATCCACAGCCCTGTGAATCTTTTTAACAAAAGGACAGGTGGCATCGATTATTTCAAAGCCCCTGGATTTCAGTTCCTCCTCCACCTTTCTGGTGACACCGTGGGACCTAATTATGACAGTGCCCTTCTCATAATCGTCAATATGTCCTTCCTCCATGACATTAACTCCTCTGGACTGAAAGTCATTGACCACCTCTTCATTATGAATAATAGGTCCATAAGTATATAAAGGACTGATATTCTCTTCTATATTTTTGTTAACTAAGTCTACCGCTCTTTGGACTCCGAAACAAAATCCTGCGGTATTTGCTACTTTTACTTCCATAACAACCTATTTAATATATGAAATAATTTTATTTACAACCTCATCAATTGTCATATCAGATGAGTCTACCAGTATGGCATCCTCCGCCTGTCTCAGTGGAGAATTCTCCCTGTGAGAATCTCTGTAGTCTCTCTCCTCGATATCCTTTGCTATCTTGTCAAAGTCAGCCTCCTGGCCCTTTGCCAATAGTTCATCATATCTCCTCTTGGCTCTGCATTCTACAGATGCTGTAAGGAAAATCTTTGGGTCGGCATTTGGGAGAACTACAGTGCCAATATCTCTACCATCCATAATCACGTCAGTAGTCTTTGCCAGTTCCTGCTGGAGTTTGACCAGTTTTGTTCTAACGCAGCCATATACTGATGTGGCGCTGGCCATATTTCCTACTTCCTCTGTTCTGATGAGCCCAGTAACATCCTCACCATTTAAGATAACATGCTGGACACCCTCTTGGTATTTGATAGATACCATAATGTCATCTACCACTGATGCGATTTTTTCTTCGTCATCCTTTGCAATTTTATTTTGTAAAAAATACAAAGCCATTGCCCTATACATAGCACCAGTGTCTACATATACATATCCCATCTCCTTTGCAATAGCCTTTGCAATAGTAGATTTGCCCGCTCCTGCAGGTCCGTCAATTGCTACATTTTTTGCCATAATAATATCCTCCTATATAGAAATACCGGCTAAATATCCGGTGGAAAATGCAATTTGTAAATTAAATCCCCCAGTAAAAGCATCCAGGTCCAGGACCTCTCCAGCAAAGGATATACCCTCTATATTTTTGCATTTCATAGTGGATGGGTCAATTTCTTTTACAGAAATACCACCTGCTGTAATAATTGCCTCTTTATAATCTCTGAGGCCAGTAATGGTTAGTGGGAAATTCTTGAGCAAAGCTAAAAGAATCCCTCTCTCCTCTTTTGTAATAGAATTGATTTGCCTCTTATCATCATATTCCATAATTTTTATGAAAATCGGAACCATGGAAGAAGGAAGCAGTCCCTTTAAAACAGAACTCAAGTGTTTATTCATGTTTTCATTAAAATCTCGCAGGATTCTGCCATCTAATTCCTCTGTAGAAAGAGCTGGCTTTAAATCAATATATCCCTGTAGACTATTTCCATCTAAATATTTGCCCACAATAGATGATGCAGATAGCACAAGAGGTCCCGTTATTCCAAAGTGGGTAAACATCATCTCACCAAAATTATCATATAATTTTTTCTTTCCATTATATATGGATAAATTGACGTTTTTTAGGGAAAGCCCCTGCATTTCTTTTATGTAATCCTCCTTACAATCAAGAGGCACAAGGGCAGGTCGCAAATCGGTTACCTTTAGACCAAGTTTTTGGGCAAATTTATAACCATCACCAGTTGAGCCTGTTGTTTGATAAGAAAGACCTCCAGTACATACAATAATGTGATCACATTCCATGCTTGTCCCATTTTTTAACTGTAGGCCGTAGACCCTGCCATCCTTTTCTAGGAGATGGTCCACCTCAGTTTTAAGCCTCACATCCACATTATAGGATTGAAGCCCCTTGGTCAATGCCTTGATAATGTCTGAAGAATGATCTGAGACAGGAAAAGCCCTGTTGCCCCTTTCCACCTTTGTAGGAATACCCTGGCTCTCCACAAAATCTATTGTAGAGTCTGGGCTAAAGGTATAGAGGCTGCTATATAAAAATTTGGGATTAGAAACAACATTTTTAAAAAATTCTTCCACATCGCAGGCATTGGTAAAATTACATCTACCCTTGCCTGTAATATATATTTTCTTTCCCAGCTTTTCATTTTTTTCTAATAATATAACCTGGTGTCCAACCATGGCAGCACCATAGGCCGCCATACATCCGGCAGCGCCGCCACCAACAACAATGACCTTACTCATCAAATTTCTCCTGATAAATCATCTTTATAGAATCATCCACCTGGTCGATTTCATCATTTTCATAAAACTGATAGTCAGACCATACCTGCTCCACCATATCCAAGGTATTAGCCAAGTCTGCCTTTTTCCTGTTACAAAGTTCTACAAGGAGAGCATTTATAACAGACAGTGGCGCAACCAAAGAATCCACAACAGAGGACATGTCCGATTCTGCAATTAAATTGCAGGAAGAATACAGATTCATAGGTGAATGAATAGAATCTGTCAGAGTTATAATTTTAGCCCTCCTGCTGTTGGCAAATTCCAGTGCCTTAAGGGTTCTCATGGAATATCTAGGGAAAGATATGCCGATAATGCAATCGCTCTCGTTAATATGTATCATCTGCTCAAAAAGTTCTGAGGCAGAATTTGTCTGCAGGTTAATGACATTATCAAATATCATATTGAGATAAAAGGCAAGAAATGATGCCAGTGGTGCACAGGTCCTTATTCCTACAATATAGATTCTTCTGGCCGAAATAAGAGAATCAACGGCATTGTCAAAGGCTGCACGGTCAATGCTCTCCATGGTATTTTTTATCTTTAAAATATCCGAAGACAAAACCGAATTTAAAACCCCGTTTTGCTCAATGGAACCATTGGTAACGCTGGTGCTATCATTGGTGTTTAGCTTGTTTCTCACCATGTCCTCCAGGGCTCTTTGAAACTCTGGGAATCCCTTATATCCAATAAAGGAGGCAAATCTCACCACTGTAGATTCAGATATTCCAATGCATTCTCCCAGTTTGGCTGCTGTGTAAAAAACAGCCTTGTCATAGTTGTCCATTATATAGTTGGCAAGTTTCTTTTGCCCCTTGGACATCTTGCCGTAATTCTCATTTATTTTGCTAAGTAAATCCCCTGTAGTTGCCATATAATCAACCTCTCATATAAACATTCAATACCCAGATATTGTACAAAAAAAATAGAGGTTATGCAAGAAATCTTGCACAACCTCCAATTGTATGAAATTAAGATGATTCTTTGTAATTTGTAAAGAATAATCTTGCAAAATTACAAGAAATAATTAAACTGGGTAAGCCTTGTTGGCAACATCTGCCTTGTTAGGGTCAACACCAGTCTGCTGAGCCTGACGATACTTGAAGAAATCAGTAGCAACCTTTGGGAACAAAGCGTATGATAATACGTCTTCATCCTGCTGCTTGTACTGCTTGCACTCATCCTCAAACTTTTGGAGGCCTGGCTCTAAAAGATCTGCAGGACGGCAAGTGATTGTCTGGTCCTTTTCATCTCCCAATGCCTTGTCCACAACCTCTGGATTAAATGGCTTTACAGTCTGGCCATACTTGCCCAGGAGAATGTCCTTTGTCTGCTGAGGAACAACCTTGTATCTCTCACCAGTCAGTACATTAAATACAGCCTGGGTACCAACAATCTGTGATGAAGGTGTAACAAGTGGTGGCTCGCCAAGGTCTTTACGAACACGTGGAACCTCCTCTAAAACATCACGGAGTTTGTCTTCCTTACCCTGCTCCTTTAACTGGCTGATAAGGTTTGAAAGCATACCGCCAGGAACCTGATAACGAAGAGTGTTGATGTTAACGCCAAGGACCTTTGTAGACATAAGACCGCTATCGATGCACTCTTCTCTGTAAGGTCTAAAATAGTCAGCAATCTCAGAAAGGAGATTCTGATCAAAACCTGTAGCATATGGTGTGCCATCAAAGGCAGCGGCCATAACTTCTGTTGCAGGCTGTGATGTACCAAGCGCAAATGGAGAAATAGCACAGTCAATAATATCTGCACCAGCCTCTACTGACTTCATATATGTCATACTAGCAACACCTGATGTGTAGTGAGTATGCATCTCTATAGGAAGTGAAGTAGACTCCTTTAAAGCAGATACAAGATCATAGGCTGACTTTGGAACAAGAAGTCCTGCCATATCCTTGATACAAATTGAATCTGCACCCATATCCTCGATACGCTTTGCAATGTCTTTCCAGTAATCAAGTGTGTAAGCCTCACCTAATGTATAAGAAAGAGCAACCTGAGCATGTCCTTTTTCCTTCTTTGTAGCAGTAACTGCTGTCTGAAGGTTTCTAAGATCGTTTAAGCAATCAAAGATACGAATAATATCAATACCGTTTGCGATAGATTTCTGTACAAAATACTCAACAACATCATCTGGATAAGGGCTATATCCTAAGATATTCTGTCCTCTAAAAAGCATCTGAAGTTTGGTATTTTTGAAACCATCTCTAAGTTTTCTAAGTCTATCCCAAGGATCTTCCTTGAGGAATCTAAGGCATGCATCAAATGTGGCGCCGCCCCAGCACTCAACTGCGTTATAACCAACCTTATCCATCTTATCAACGATTGGAAGCATGATAGAGGTTGGCATTCTAGTAGCTATAAGAGACTGGTGTGCATCACGAAGTACAGTCTCTGTAATTTTAATTGGCTTTGGTTGAATATCTGCCATTATTTTTCCCTCCTAATTATTGTTTGTTAAACTCCGAATATAGCCATGAATACACCGGCCGCAACTGCTGTACCAATAACACCTGCTACGTTAGGTCCCATTGCATGCATAAGAAGGAAGTTTGTAGGATCCTCTTCTGCTCCAACCTTTTGTGAAACACGGGCTGCCATAGGAACGGCAGAAACACCAGCAGAACCAATAAGTGGATTGATCTTGCCGTGGGTAAGGTGGCAAAGCAATTTACCAAACAATACGCCGCCTGCAGTACCAAATATAAAGGCTATAAGACCAAGCAATACAATCTTAAGTGTTGAAACATTAAGGAAAGCCTCAGCAGATGTAGAAGCACCTACAGATGTTCCAAGTAATATAACAACGATGTACATCAAAGCATTTGATGCTGTCTCAGTCAACTGATGAACAACTCCAGACTCTCTAAAGAGGTTGCCCAGCATAAGCATACCAACCAGTGGAGCTGTTGTTGGAAGAATAAGACAAACAATAATAGTAACGATAATAGGGAAAAGAATCTTTTCCAACTTAGATACAGGTCTAAGTTGAGCCATCTTGATGGCACGCTCTTCCTTTGTTGTAAAGAATCTCATAATTGGTGGCTGAATGATAGGAACCAGTGACATATAAGAATATGCTGCAACAGCAATAGGTCCCATCAATGCTGACTGACCTAATTTACCAGCCAGGAAAATAGATGTAGGACCATCTGCTCCACCAATAATTGAAACAGCAGCTGCTGCCTCATCATTGAATCCTAACAGGATTGCCAGCAGGTAGGCTGTAAAGATACCAACCTGGGCTGCGGCACCAAGTAAAAATGAAATTGGGTTTGCAATAAGTGGTCCAAAGTCGGTCATGGCTCCAACACCCATAAAAATCAGTGATGGAAGAATTGACCATTCATCAAGTGAATAGAAATAATAAAGCAAGCCGCCTACCCCATTAGAGGTTTCCTCAGGGGATGCAATAATATCAGGATAAATGTTAACCAAGAGCATACCAAAAGCGATTGGTACTAAAAGAAGTGGTTCATATCCCTTTTTAATTGCAAGATAAAGGAAAACACAGGCAACCGCTATCATGACATAGTTACCTACTGACAGATTAAAAAATGCTGTCTGATTAAGTAGGTTCGACAATGTCTCTCCAACGTAACTCATGTGTTATCCTCCTATTTATTCATTGTTGCAAGTAATGCACCTGCTTCAACAGTCTGACCTTCGTTGCAATTGATAGAAGCAACTGTTCCATCCTCTGGAGCAACAACAGGTGTCTCCATCTTCATTACCTCAAGTACTACAACAGCATCACCTTTCTTTACTGCTGTACCAGCACTTGCTGCTACCTTTACAACCTTTCCAGCTGCACCGGCCTCAATTTTTATAGCGCCAGCCCCAGCAGGTGCTGCAGGAGCAGCTGCTGCCTTTGGTGCAGGAGCAGATACTGGAGAAACTCCTGAGCCTCCCTTGTCCTCTACAGTAACATCATAAACTGTTCCATTGACAGTAATAGTATAATTTTTCATTAATAAATACCTCCTAGGTAAAATGTATGTTACAAACTATCTTCTCTTAATTGAACGAACTACAAAGGAATCAGTAGATGTGCCTGTGCTTGCTGCAATAGCAGCTGCAATAACTGCCACAAGTTCAAGATTGTCGGTTTCATCCTTTGTTGCCACTTTGTTTGTTGCAACGACAGGACTAACAGGCTTAACCTCATCGTTCTTCTTTTTAAACTTCTTTTCAATAATAGGTATAATCTCAAATGACTTGATAATCAAAGACATAGCAACCAGCATAAAGAATACAATGCCAATACCCATTCCTGTGTTAAGGCCGGCCTTCTTCATGATCTCACCCTTTGTATAAATAGGTGATGCCTCTATAGAAGTTGGGCCTCCATCAACGTTGTATGACTTGAAAGCAAATGTAACTTTTACATCTCTATTTTCATAGTCCAAAATTGTGGTGGCAGTAATTGTCTTTCCAGACTTTACCACCTGAACATAATTGGTAGAATTAGGATCGTAACCAGTCAACTTAGGGAACTTCTTGTCCCAGAAAGTAGGCTCAGCCTTAATAATATCCTTGTATTCTCCTAAATCTTCTTCTTTACACTCACTAAGACTGTTTAACAGGCCGTCAAAGCAAATAAAACTTTCATCTAAATATTCAGGAAGACCATTTTGCACTGCAGAAACCTGCAAAGCACCAACACCATTTTTAACAAGGTACTGGCCAGCAGCATCTAGATCAGCATTTGGATCATCGGTAAAGGCTAAAGCGTAATAAATGTAGAATCTAGACAGATTCTCATAGTATGCTTCGTCATAGCCTCCGTACAGATTATCTTCCTTGCTAGAACCACATGCAAACAGAGAAAGTGAAAGTGTAAAGGTCATTAAAATTAATAATAATTTTTTTCTCATAGAATCACCTTCCACTAATTAAAAGAACATTTCGAATCCTGCAATAATATACTTTCTTGCATCTGCATATGTGAGAATTCTATCAACATGACCATGGGCAGCAGCCTTTGCAGCGCTGTCATAAATAGAATCATAATCCTTTTCAATCTGCTCTGGGCTAACTCCGTCAGCAGAGAGAATGCTTGCAGCCTTAGATGCCTCCATAGCACCAATTTTGCTATCTTCGAAAGCGTAAACTAAATCTGCTCCGATTGACTTAGAATTCATGAATACATATGGGCTACCATAAGCCTGCTTCATAATAACATTGATCTTTGGAATGCTAGCATCCACAAATCTCTGTGTCATCTGAGCCAGGGCTCTAGGCAGTCTCTTCTCCTGGCACTTGCAAGTCTTAAAAGCCTCAACATCAGTAAGTGTCAAAAGAGGAATCTCGTACATGTCACAAAGGTCGATAAAATCAGCTGCCTTTTCACAAGCATTGGCAGAAAGGATTGCTCCCTTATCTGTCTCTCTGTTACCTACTACACCAACAGTAACACCATCCAGTTTCATAAGGCCTGTAACCATCTCCTGGGCAAATCCACCCTTTAGCTCTATGAACTCTCTGTTGTCTGCTATCTCTGTAGCAAAAGCGGCAGCGTCACAAATCTTATCCTCCAGACCAACAGAAGCACGATTAAGGTCATCAGTAGCCTCTGTAATATCATTAGGGATAAGAGAAATAATCTGTCTCATAGATGCAATGACCTCATCAAGGGAGCCATGTACATCAATATTTCCAGTCTCAGCAAACTGGAAATCAACTGAAGAAGTATCACATGCATCAACAGAGTTGCTTTTAATAGCATCTGGGCTGTTAACGAAAAGTGAACTTCCGTCTACCATAAATGAAAAATCTGCAAGGGCTGGAAGGACTGAAAGTCCGCCTCCGCAGTTGCCAGCAACACAGATTAACTGTGGAATAACTCCCTTTACATCTGCGCTCGCCTCAATAACAGAGCCAAGTGCCTCTAAAGCATCAAAGCTTTCCTGCAAACGAACCCCGTTACAATCAATAAAACCAATAACTGGTGCACCAACTTTGAGAGCCATGTCATAAACTGACAGGATCTTCTTTGCGTGCATCTCTCCGATAGTTCCACCAAGAACCTCAGCATTTTGGCTGTAAACAAATACTAATGTGCCATTAACAAGGCCGTGGCCAATAATAACACCATCTGATGGTTCCTTTTTAGCCTCAAGATTAAAATCAGTATTTCTGCTTGTTACAAGTGACTGTAATTCAACAAAAGAATTGTCATCAAGTAACGCATTGATTCTTGCCTGAGCCTGACTTAAATCATTACCCATCTCATACCTCCATATATTATAAATTTCAAATTCTGGCAATTTATATGTTAACGTTTTTATGCACTTTTATCAATGCAATTTCGTTAATTCATTCACAAAATCCCTAATAAAAAACCACCCAAAATTTTGGGTGGTTTTCTTATTGAAAAATATTAAACATTGACCTCCACTTTTGAAGCCTCAGTCTCAGCCTCCATTTTAAACTCTTCTATCTGGGTCTGAGAAAGTTCTGGTAGATCATCAAGAGAAGATACTCCAAAAGAACGAAGAAAATCCTCTGTGGTGCCAAATAACATTGGGCGACCTGGGGCATCCAGCCTACCTAATTCTGCCACAAGGCCATACTCTACCAACTTTGATACGGCAAAATCGGAGGATACTCCTCTAATCTTTTCAATCTCAGATTTTGTAATAGGCTGCTTGTAAGCCACTATAGACAAGGTCTCTAATAGTACGTCAGTCAACTGGTACTTTCTAGGCTGCTTAGCAATTTTAATCAGATAATCATAGATATCCGGGTTGGTGCACATCTGATAAGACCCATCTATCTCTGTAATAGAAATACCCCTCTTTTCAGCCTCATATTTATTTTTAAGATTTGTAACTGCAGAAATTACTAACTCTTCTTCAACCTCAAGAGCCTTTGCCATTCGGCTGGCCTCCACAGTGCCTCCCATGGCAAACAGTATTCCCTCTACAATATTTTCTATTTCTTGTAATTCCATTAATACTCCCTAGTTATGCAGCAATATTGGATTCGATTTCTATATCAGCAAATGTGGAATCCTGCTTAATATTAATTTGTCCTACCTTCATCATCTCAAGGATGCAAAGGAAAGTGACAATCACCTCAAGTTTTGAATGAGAGGCCTCAAGCAAGGCCCTAAAAGAAAATGTGCCATGGCTCTTTGCAAAGGCAATAGTCCATTCCATTTTTTCCTCCAGGGAAATCTCCTCTTTTTTTATCTTGCCAAAACTTGATCTAATTGGATCTCTGCGATTGTCCTGTCTCTTTAATACCTGATTAAATATATCATTTAGTTTATTCAATGTCAGGTCTGACATGAGTTCCTCTAGGTCAACAGGCTGCTGATATTTTAGAACCTCATCAGGGATGGTAGGCTCCTTGTAGAAAACAAGGCTGGCATCCATCTGTCTGTCCCTAAGCTGATAAGAAATTGTCTTGTACATCTTGTACTCAAGCAACTGCTGTACCAGTTCTGCTCTTGGGTCTTCTTCCTCCTCGCCCTCTTCCTCTTTTACCTCTTTAGGAAGAAGCATCTTGCTTTTAATATCAAGCAAGGTAGCAGCCATAAGGAGAAACTCCGACATAACATCCAGATTTTCCTGGTGCATAGCCCTGACATATTCCATGTACTGATCTGTAATCTCAACAATTGGAATATCATAAATATCAACTTTATTCTTATCAATTAGG
Source organism: Pseudobutyrivibrio sp. (assembly GCA_024684955.1). Taxonomy (GTDB): domain Bacteria; phylum Bacillota; class Clostridia; order Lachnospirales; family Lachnospiraceae; genus Pseudobutyrivibrio. The sequence goes on along the minus strand of JAIKWH010000055.1, from coordinate 24,661 downwards.
TGAAGGAGCAAGTCCAAAGGGCCCTCAAACACCTGGAGTTTAAATTTTAAATCCATCTTGTAATCCCGTCTTTTAATTGTAAGCATAAAAATAGCCCTACGTATATCGCAAGGCTATTATAAGATACTATATTGTGTTTTGTCAATGAGAGGAGCACTATATCTTGTGATTATTTACCCATCATATTTTCCAAGGTTTTTCTGATTTCTACAATGAAATCACGAGAATTAAGGACTGTAGGATTAGATATTGTAGTGATAAGGGCCAGGTCCTTTGTCATCTTTCCATCCTCTATAGTCTTGATACACGCCTTTTCAAGAAGGTTTGCAAAAGCCTCCAGCGAAGGAATGTTATCTAATTCTCCACGCTTTCTAAGGGCTCCTGTCCAGGCAAAAATAGTAGCTACAGAATTGGTAGAGGTCTCCTCCCCCTTTAGATGCTTGTAGTAGTGGCGCTGAACTGTGCCGTGAGCAGCCTCATACTCGTAGTAACCCTGTGGGCTAACAAGGACAGAGGTCATCATAGCCAGTGATCCAAAAGCAGATGAAATCATATCGGACATAACATCTCCATCGTAGTTTTTGCAAGCCCAGATGAAACCACCCTCAGACTTCATGACGCGAGCAACTGCATCGTCAATAAGGGTATAGAAGTAGGTGATACCTGCCTTTTCAAATTTATCCTTGTACTGCTCGTCATAAATATCCTGGAAAATATCCTTAAAAGTATGGTCGTACTTTTTAGAAATAGTATCCTTTGTGGCAAACCAAAGATCCTGCTTTGTATCTAATGCGTACTTAAAGCAAGAATGAGCAAAACTTGTAATCGAATTATCAAGGTTGTGCTGTCCTTGCACAACACCTGCACCTGTAAAGTCATGGACAAGAGCCCTTTGCTCACTGCCGTCTGCTCCAGTGTAAACAAGTTCTACCTTGCCAGGTCCTGGTATTACCATCTCAGTATTCTTGTAGACATCACCGTAGGCGTGACGAGCAATTGTAATTGGCTTTTGCCATGTCTTAACATTTGCCTCGATGCCCTTTACGATAATAGGAGCCCTAAAAACTGTTCCATCTAAAATGGCACGAATTGTTCCGTTAGGACTCTTCCACATCTCCTTGAGATTGTACTCTGTCATACGGGCAGCATTTGGAGTAATGGTGGCACATTTAACTGCAACTCCATACTTTTTAGTTGCCTCTGCCGACTCTACCGTAACCTTATCATTTGTGGCGTTACGATTCTCCAGGCCAAGGTCATAGTACTCAGTCTTTAAATCCACAAATGGTAAAAGCAACTCGTCTTTAATCATCTCCCAGAGAATCCTGGTCATCTCATCTCCATCCATCTCAACGAGAGGTGTGGTCATTTGAATTTTGCTCATAATCTTCCCTTTCCAATTCTTAACAAAAGGGCAAAGCCAGTTGTCATAAACAAAAGGCTTTGCTCTAATTAGTTTATTTTACAACGATATTAACAATCTTGTTTGGAACGTAAATCTCTTTAACAATATTCTTGCCTTCGCAAGCCTTTACAACAGAAGCATTCTCTTTTGCAAGACCAAGGGCTGTATCCTTGTCGCAACCATTAGGAATGGAAATTGTTGCCTTTAATTTACCGTTTACCTGAACACCGATTTCGATAGTAGACTCAACAAGTTTTGCCGCGTCATATGCTGGCCAATCAGCAAGTGAACAATAGCCCTGGCCACCCAACTCTTTGTACATTTCCTCAGCAAGATGTGGTGCAAATGGGCAAAGCAGCTTGACAAGCATAATCAAATTGTCTTTATTGATATGACCCTCTGATACGATGTCATTTAAAAGTCCCATCATGGCAGCAATAGCTGTGTTAAATTTCATGGCCTCTATATCATCAGTAACCTTTTTAATTGTTTTGTGGAGGCTGGTCTCAAGACTCTCAGAGTTGGCCTCATCAGAAACCATATCAGTCAGTCCTGCAAATCTATCAAGGAATCTCTTACATCCCTGTACTGATGCATCAGACCAAGGAGCAGCTGAACCGTAATCACCCATGAAAAGCACGTAAGTACGGAGTGTGTCTGCACCATATGAATCTACAATATCAAGTGGATCAATAACATTGCCGCGAGACTTGGACATCTTTTGTCCATCCTCACCTAAGATCATACCCTGGGCAGATCTCTTTTTGTATGGCTCTGGAGTGTTAACTACACCGATATCGTACAGGAAGTGATGCCAGAAACGAGAATAAATCAAGTGGCGGGTAACATGCTCCATACCACCGTTGTACCAATCAACTGGCATCCAATAGTTGAGTTTTTCCTTTGCGGCAAGTTCATCGTCATTATGTGGATCAATATAGCGCAGGAAGTACCAAGATGAACCAGCCCACTGAGGCATAGTATCTGTCTCTCTCTTTGCATCGCCACCACACTTAGGACATTTGCAATTTACAAAGGAATCTATTTTTGCAAGTGGAGACTCTCCATCTGTGCCTGGCTCAAAATTTTCAAGAACAGGCAACTTGAGAGGCAATTCCTCAAAAGGAACAGCCACATCGCCACATGTAGGACAATGTACAATTGGAATTGGCTCGCCCCAATAGCGCTGTCTATTGAAAGCCCAATCCTTCATCTTGTACTGGACACCAGCCTTGCCACATCCCAGTTTTTCCAACTCTTCTATGGCTCTTTCGATGGAGTCCTTTTTGTTTGTAAAACCATTTAAAAATGTAGAGTTGATCATTACTCCATCACCTGTGTAGGCTTCTTTAGTAATATCTCCACCTTCAATTACAGGGATAATATCAATTCCAAATTTCTTGGCAAAATCCCAGTCTCTCTGATCGTGGGCAGGAACAGCCATAATAGCACCGGTACCATATCCCATCATTACATAGTCAGAGATAAATACAGGAATCTTTTTGCCAGTGATTGGATTAATAGCCTCAAAACCATTTACCTTTACACCAGTCTTGTCCTTAGATACCAGCTGTGTACGCTCAAACTCAGACTTCTTTTGGCACTCAGCCCTGTAGGCCAAAATCTCATCCATGTTAGTAATCTTGTCAGCATATTTATCAAGATATGGATGCTCTGGAGCAATAACCATAAATGTAACACCGTGAAGTGTGTCAGGTCTTGTAGTATAAATCTCAAGTTTGTCCTCAATACCCTCAAGAGAGAAATTGACAAAGGCACCCTTTGACTTACCAATCCAGTTAACCTGCTGCTGCTTGATGTTTTCTGGATATTCTACATCATCAAGACCTGCAAGAAGTTTGTCAGCATATTCTGTAATGCGAAGATACCAAACATCCTTAGTCTTTTGGATAACATCTGAATGACAGATATCGCACTTTCCACCCTGAGAATCCTCATTAGACAGAACTACCTTGCAGTGTGGGCAGTAATTAACAAGAGTCTTGTCTCTAAATACAAGGCCCTTTTCAAACATCTTAAGGAAAATCCACTGAGTCCACTTGTAGTAGTCCTCCTGGGTGGTATCTATTGTTCTGCTGTAATCAAAAGAAAAACCAACTGATTTAAGTTGAGTAGTAAATCTCTCAATATTTTCATCAGTGATTACTCTAGGATGCTTGTTTGTCTTAATAGCGTAATTTTCTGTAGGAAGACCAAAAGCATCAAATCCAATAGGGAACAAAACATTGTAACCCTGCATACGGCGCTTTCTAGAAATTACCTCTACAGAAGAATAAGCCTTGATATGACCAACGTGCATACCTGCTCCTGATGGATATGGAAACTCGACAAGTCCGTAGAATTTAGGCTTGTCGGAACCATCAACAGCCTTGAAAATGTCATCTTTTTCCCAGGCTGCCTGCCATTTTTTCTCAATTTCTTTAAAATTGTGCTTCATTATTTCACCTCACGAATAAAAATTGAAATAAAGACAAAAGTCTTATAGTAATCTCAATTTACATAACTACTCGAAATTATAATATTTAACTAGAGTATTTGCAACGAAAAGGAAGATTTAATTTTCATAACAAAAAAAGCAGCCCTTGGCTGCTTTCTTTAAAAATTTCCTATAAAAAGCTTTTCTTTAATCTATCCATTCCCTCTTCCACCATGGAACGTGGACAAGCAAGATTAATTCTTATAAAGCCCTTTCCTGCATCTCCATAAATCTCACCTGGGGAAACAAAAAGCCCTGATACTTTTCTTATATGTGATCCAACCGTTGTGTCATATTTATCAAATTCCCTACAGTCCACCCAAAGAAGGTATGTAGCTTGAGTATCTAAAGCATGAAGGCCTTTGATGTTTTCGTTAATATATTTGATTGCGTAATCTTTATTAGCCCTAACATATTCCTTTAATTCTTCAAGCCATGGCCTTCCCTGATTAAAAGCAGCAAGAGTTGCTGTAATAGCTAAGAAATTTGGCTCTCCACACTCGTCAGTGTTAAGTTGCCTAAATACCTTGTGTCTCAGATATGGGTTAGGAACATAGACCGCCGAAGTTTGTATACCTGCAATATTAAAGCATTTGGTAGGAGCTATAGCATTAATTGAAATCTCCTTACAAGTATCAGAAGCAAGTGCAAAAGGCACATAAGACTTGTCCGGATCTGTAATATCACAGTGGACCTCATCTGAGATTACATAGACATGATTTTTCTTTGCTATTTCTCCCACTTTTGCCAGTTCTTCTTTGTTCCAAATACGTCCAACAGGATTTGCTGGGTTGCAAAGAATCATCATGGATACCTGAGGGTCAGACATCTTTTTGTCCAGGTCCTCAAAATCCATATAATACTTTCCATCTTTCAATAAAAGAGGACTTTCAACAACTGTTAGACCGTTATTGAGAATCGAATTGTAGAAAATATTGTATACAGGAGTTTGGATTAAAACCTTTTCTCCCGGTGTTGCAAGTTTTCTAAGAGTTGAGGAAATAGTGGGAATGACACCTGTAGAATAAACAAGTTCATCTGCCTTTATATCAATGCCATGATATGTCTTCCACCAGTTAATATATGCCTGGTACCATTCATCTGGCACATCAGTATAGCCTAAGGCTCCAATATCAAGTCTAGACTTTAAGGCATCAATAATCTCTGGGGCAGTCTTAAAATCCATATCTGCCACCCACATTGGAAGTTCACCTTCTTTGATGTCCCACTTGCTTGCCCAGGTATTTTTCCTATTTATTATTTCATCAAAATTGTATTTTCCCATTTTTCTCCATTAAAAACTTTCGGTAATTGTCTTTCCGCTTTCAGTAATTGTTATTTTTGTCTTTGCTAAGTCGCAATTATCATTCTCGATAATAAGTTTATCAATCTGTCTTGCTTTAATTGTACCAGATCCGGGATTCAAAATTGAGTCAATCCTGTTTGTGATTTCGGCATCCACATTGTTAGCATATTCAAAAGCAAGGCCAGTATTAACAAGTTTGCAGTTTTCCATCTTTAAATTATCAATGTAGCAAAGGCCTTGGTTAGACTCAATTGTACAATTGATAAAAATAATATTCTTGGTGTTCCAAGCCAGGTATTCTCCAGAGATGTAAGAATCATAAACGGTAACATTCTCACAATTCCAGAAACAATCCTTTGTAAGCAACTTAGAATTTCTAATCTCAATATTGCTGGCCCCATCAAAGGCATAATTGCCGTATAGATTAAGACCGTCGATTTTGATATTGGTAGAATTCATGGCAAAATAATTACCCTTGGCAGTGACATTATTCAGTTTGATATCGTTGCACATCCAAAAAGTCTCTTCCGCCTCTGCAAAAGATGTATTGTTAATAGTAATGTCATTGCATCTACGGAAATTCTTTGGCGCCCAAATCATGGAATCATCAACAGTCATGTGGTTTGTGTACCAAACACCAGACCTACCCATCTCCTGCCATACACAATTTTTAACATAGACATTTTCAGCGTACCAAATTGGGTATTTCCATTGAAATTCACTGTTGTAAACTTCGATATTTTTTGCTTCCTTTAAAGGTGATTCTCCATCATGAAATATAGTGTCATAAATTTTAAGGTCACTTCCCCTGTAAAGGGCTCTCTCACCTGTTAAATCTTCTTGAATAATTGTTTCATTTTTCCTAGAAATAGGGTTAAATCTCTCTTGGTTTCCCATTTATAGCCTCCATAAACTGATTCTCGAAACTAAAATTGCTCCTGACCAACTTTTACATATTTTTTTAAGCAAAAATAGTATCTAGCAAATCCAGTTTCGTAGATATCTAGTTGTTATTAAAATAATTTAGAAAATAGTTTTATGCAATTAAATTGTACTTTATTCATTGTATGCACATTCCTTTAATTAGTCAAGGCTATTTTAAACCAAATAGATGAAATTTGTATTAAATAATTCTTAAATAAAACTAGAATCGAATCTGACCAACTGCGAAGCAGGATTTTTGCTGACAATTTCATTATTGGGTCAGCAAAAAACTTTGATTTGGATTAATTTTAGAACAAATAAAAAACTGCAAGGACTTTAAAATAGTAAAATCCTTGCAGTTTATTTTAAATATTATTCTTCATCTTCCTTGGATACCTTACTTGCTCTTCTTTCCACTTCTTTAGCCTGGACATCCGATGGAACCTGCTCATATCTAGCCAGTTCATATGAAAACATTCCATATCCACCGGTCATAGAACGAAGATTTGTATCGTAACCATATAATTCTGCCATTGGCACTTCGGCTACAATTTCTGTCTTTCCACCACCCTCAACAGGGTTCATACCAAGGACACGGCCACGTCTCTTGTTTAGGTCACCCATTACATCACCTGTATAGTCATCAGGCACCAAAACTTTTAGGGTCTCAATAGGCTCTAAAAGTACTGGCTTAGCCTTCATGAATCCATCTTTAAATGCAGCTCTTGCAGCAGATTTAAAGGCCATTTCTGAAGAATCGACAGGATGATATGAGCCATCATAAAGGTTGGCATGTACACCTACAACAGGATATGCTGCCAAAGGTCCAGCCAAGACTGCCTCCTGGATGCCCTTTTCTACAGCAGGGAAATAATTCTTTGGCACAGCGCCACCAACTACAGACTCAGTAAATTCATATGGCTTTTCCATATCTCCAGATGGCTCAAATGTCATCTTTACATGTCCGTACTGTCCGTGGCCACCATTCTGTTTTTTGTACTTATTCTCCACATCACTCTTGCCAAGGATTGTCTCCTTAAAAGCTACCTTTGGCTGGCTCAGTTCAATGTCTACCTTGTATTTTTCATTGAGTTTTTGAACCAACATATCAATATGTCTGTCACCAATGCCGTAGATGAGAGACTGATTGTTTTCTCCATCGTTAACAGCCTTGATTGTCAAATCCTCTGCACAAAGTTTTGCCAGCGCCTGGGCAATCTTGTCCTCATCACCCTTGTTCTTTGCCTTGTATCTCTTGTATGTATAAGGCACAGAAATCGGTGTTCTGATATAGAGAATTGGATTAGCCTTTGTGGAAAGAGAATCTGTTGTAGAAACCTTTGTAAGTTTTGAAAGGGCTCCAATGTCTCCAGCGTGAAGTTCTGATACTTCCTCTGCTTTTGAACCACAAAGGACATAAAGTTTGCCAATCTTTTCTTCAGCATCCTTATGCTTGTTGTAGAGCAAATCATCTGTTTTTAAAACACCAGAGTTTACTTTGATAAGGGAATACTTTCCAACGAAAGGATCCACAATTGTCTTAAAGCAATATGCAGACTTTGGTTTAGAGAAATCATAGTCAGCCTCATAAACCTCATTAGTATTTGCGTTAATACCAGAAATCTTTTTGTCCTCTGGGCTAGGCAGATACTTAACAACGTCTGTGAGCATTGTGTACTGTCCTCTGTTTAAAAGGTTAGAGCCCATCATAACAGGTACAATGTCACCTGTGCCTACATTTGCTCTAAGGGCCTGCCTTATTTCAGCCTCTGAGAATTCTTCTCCTCCAAAATACCTATCCATGAATTCCTCTGATGTCTCAGCAACTGATTCCATCAAAGCCTCACGATAGTTATCCAAATATTCCTTGTTATAATCAGGAACATCGCAATGCTCAACTGTTCCATCTGCCTTCCATCTCTTACCAATCTGCTGGATAACATTTACATAGCCAACAAACTCACCATTTTCTCTAATTGGAAGATGGAATGGAGCAATCTTTTTGCCATAGAGAGCTTGCAACTCTTCTACAATCTCTCTGTAGCTGGCATCATCTATATCCATGTCAGTAACAAAAACCATTCTTGGAAGGTTGTATTTATCACACAAATCCCAAGCCCGTTTGGTACCAACTTCAATTCCACTTTTACCAGAAATTACAATAATAGCAGAATCAGCTGCCGATACAGCCTCTTCCACCTCGCCTATAAAATCAAAATAACCTGGAGTATCTAGGAAGTTAATCTTGGTATCGTCCCAAATAATTGGAACCAAAGATGTGTAGATAGAAAACTTATTTTTCTGCTCTAATTTGTCGTAGTCACTAATGGTATTACCAGCCTCAACCGTTCCTGCTTTTGGAATCTGGCCAGACAAAAATGCCATTGATTCAATGAGGCTGGTTTTGCCCGCCCCGCTGTGACCAAGTAACACAACGTTTCTGATTTTCTCAGTAGTAAATACCTTCATGTGTTGTACCTCCCATTTTTGTAAAATTGTGACGTCTTAACCCCGCTACGTCTTGTTATCTTACATTTTAACTAATAGTCTGACTGTTTACAATGGGTATATAGGTACTTTTAGACAAAAATATTAGTATTTTACAGAAAATTTCATTATTGGGTCAGGAAGGAGTCATAGATTCTTGTTTTTCATCAGAAAAACAAGAATCGTACCAGACCAACTTTTACATGCAATGGAAAAGTTGTCCTGCGAAGCAGGATTTTTGCTGACAATTTCCTTATTGCGTCAGCAAAAAGTCATACAACTTAGGATATGCCTTCTTATCTACAAAAATAAGAATAAAGGAACCTGCAATTGCAATAATTTGCAGGGCAAAAATAAAATACCAGGCTTGATATGAACCTTTTAAATCAACGATTCTTCCGCTTATATAAATTGACATACCATATAATACATTTTGCAAAATAGTATAAAAACCATTTACCCTTCCTCTGTGGCTAGCAGGAATTCTCTCTGACATATATGCTCCCCCTACTATAACTGTGAGAATCTCTCCAAAGGTAAATAGGGTCATGGCAAAATAGTAAATAGGAACATGTCCTAAGAATGCCACAAAGACAATGTAACCTAATAGGGAAAAGCATATGCCCAAAAGATTTTTTACGGTGTAGGATAGTTTAAACAAGAGCCTTGTAAGTATAGGTGTAAAAATTACAACCACAAGACAATTTATAGATGAAACCGAACCAAAAATAAGAGCCCCATCCTCCCCGTGTACTCTTCCTATATCAAGGGGAAGCAAATAAGAATACTGAGAATATGCCGCCCAATATAAATCCAAAACAATGATGTAAAAAAGCACCACCTTATTTTCTAAAAGAACTGAAAGTAAAGACTTATTAGAAAGAGCACCTTGTTGATCTTCAAAAATTTCTGCGTCCTCCTCAAGACTTATATCTTTTACAAAAAAGAAAATGAGAACAGTTGAACAGGCAATACCTGCTCCACTAAGCAAGAAGGAAAGCCAAAGATGGTTTTCAAATAATAAACCCGCGATTGTAGGGGATAAAACTAGGCCTAAATTTGCCCCAAGATATGACAGAGAATATGCCTTTTCCCTATCTTTGGATGCAGTAATGTCTGCAATCAAAGCTGTATAGGCAGGACTCTCCATGTTTTGGCAGGAAGCAGCTATCATCAAAAGACCAATGCTAAATAGGCTAAGGGGAATAAAGGCAGCAATAATATAAAAAACTATTGAAATAATATCACAGTAAACAATAATCATTTTTTTATTGTACTTATCCGCAAGTTTGCCCCCTATAAAAGTGGCTGGCAGCATAATAATTCCAGAAAAAATAATTACAAGGGATACGTCTGTAGCCATCATGGCCAGTTTTTGACTCAAAATAAGGGTCAGGACAGGCCAAATCATTGACCCCAAACTGGTTACAAACCTTCCTAAAAATAAAATATAATTTTCTTTTCTAAGTCCTTTGTACTGATTAATAAGTCCCATCATGATAGTCCTCTCTATATGAAATAAAATTGAAAATTAAAATATAATTCATAAAACTTGTATTAAACTGTATCAAAAGTACCTAGAGCAAACAAGTAGTATATCTAAATAAATTATGCTAAAATGAAACAGTACTTTAAAGCACTAAAGAACACTGGAGAATACTATGAAAACTAAGACAATCGGATTTGTAGGCCTGGGCCTTATTGGAGGCTCCATAGCAAAGGCAATACTAAAAATTTACCCAAACACAAGAATACTGGCTACAGCCTCTAGAGAATCTACAATAGAGACGGCCTTTGAAGAACATCTCATAGACAACAATGGCCTTTTAAAAATTCACCAATTCGCCCAATGCGACATAATATTTCTTTGCTCACCAGTAAAAATCAACTGTGATTATTTGAGAAAATTAAAAGATGTGGTAAAGCCTGAATGCATTATAACCGATGTAGGGTCTGTAAAAGGTGATATTACTGCCGTTGCCAGAGAACTTAATATGACAAATCAATTCATTGGAGGCCATCCAATGACAGGGTCGGAAATGACAGGCCTAGCCTATTCATCAGCCCTACTCTTAGAAAACGCTTATTATATTCTTACAGCAGATTCGAATATGAATAAAGATACCTATGATGAGTTTTGCTCTTATATCGGCAGTCTCGGGGCTATCCCTATTAAACTAAGTCCAGAGGAGCATGACAAGGCTACTGCCACAGTCTCTCATCTTCCCCATCTTATAGCCGCATCCTTAGTTAATCTTGTCAAAGACAAAGATACAGAATTGGCTATATGTAAAACAATTGCGGCAGGAGGCTTTAAAGATATTACAAGAATCGCTTCCTCTTCTCCTACTATGTGGCAGCACATATTTCTTTCAAATAGGGATGCTGTATTAAAACTTTTGGGAGATTACAAAAAAGAATTGGAAGAATTTGAACAAGCAATATCAGATTCCAATGAAGATGAAATCCTAAAACTTTGGACCAAGGCAAAGGACTACAGAGACAGCCTTACAATTCCTGACAACACTCACACCACCATTTATGAATTATACTGTGATATTGATGACAAGGCAGGTACAATATTAGGTGTCCTTCAGCTATTAAACAATGCTGATATCTCTGTTAAAAACATTGGAATTATCCATAACCGAGAATTTGAACCAGGTGTTTTAAGACTAGAATTCTATTCAGACGAATCCATGGTCAAAGCTCAAACAATTCTCACCCACAACAACTACTACGTAAGACAAAGAACAATGTAAAGACTCAGGAAATACTTATGCTTAATACAAATATCAAATCATTAAAAGGACAAATAAGAGTACCCGGTGACAAGTCCATTTCCCATCGGGGTGTAATGTTTGGTGCTATCTCAAATGGAATCACTGAATTGACAGGATTTTTGGATGGGGCAGACTGCCGTTCCACTATCTCCTGCTTTAGGGCAATGGGAATAGACATCAGCCAAAATGCTGACCATGTCATAATAAGTGGTAAGGGAATGCGAGGCCTTACAAAGCCCTCTACCATTTTGGATGTAGGCAATTCCGGCACCACCACCAGACTTATATCAGGCATATTATCAGGTCAGTCTTTCACATCTATCCTAAATGGTGATGAATCAATACAAAAACGTCCCATGGGACGAATTATGACTCCCCTGAGAATGATGGGGGCAAATATTAAATCAATAAAAGACAATGACTGCGCTCCTTTAGAGATTGGTGGCTCTAGTCTCAAGGGCATAGACTACAATTCTCCTGTGGCATCCGCCCAGGTTAAATCATGTATACTTTTGGCAGGTCTCTACGCCGATCGCCCTACATCAGTTACAGAGCCAGTACTTTCTAGAAATCACACCGAGCTAATGCTAAAGGGATTTGGGGCAGATATCAGTTCAAAAGGACTGACCGCATCAATCAAACCTGCCCAGGAATTATATGGTCAAAAAATCCAGATTCCCGGTGATATATCCTCTGCTGCCTACTTTATTGCAGCAGGATTGATTTGTCCAAATGCTGATCTTTTAATAAAAGACGTAAATACAAACCCAACCAGGGCAGGTATCATAAAGGTGGCCCAGGATATGGGTGGAAATATTGAGATTTTAAACCAGAGGATAATTGGCGGGGAGCCTGTGGCAGATATCCATGTCCAGTCATCTAATTTACATGGTTGTAAAATATCAGGTCAGATTATTCCTACCCTAATTGATGAAATCCCAGTTATCGCAGTCATGGCTGCATGTGCCACTGGCCAAACAATAATTGCAGATGCTGCAGAATTAAAGGTCAAGGAAAGCGACAGGATTGCCTCTGTAACAGAAAATCTCATTAATATGGGAGCAAGTGTCACCCCAACAGATGATGGAATGATTATAGATGGGGGAAAGGCCCTCCATGGAACAAATATAAGGACCTACAAGGACCATAGAATAGCTATGTCCTTTATAATAGCAGGACTAGTCTCAGACGGGCCCAACTCCTTTGATGATATAGCCTGCATCGACATATCCTACCCTACTTTTATTAGTACCTTAGAATCTATAGTAAACAAATAAAAAAGCCCGGCCTAGAAAATCTTCTAGACCGGGTTATTATTTTTTTCTTATTTTTTGCCGCAGCAGAACTTATACTTTTTGCCTGAGCCGCAAGGACATGGATCATTTCTTCCAACCTTTTTCTCAGCGCGAACTACTGTGTGCATAGACTTTGCATCATGAGTCAGTTTCTTTCTGGTATCCTCATCAAATATCTTTTCCCACTGAGGCAATCCATAGAGCCAATCAGCCTTGGCATCAATCATGTTCATGAAAAGTTTTTCCTTATCAAATTTGAGAGATACAAGGGTATTCTCATCCATAGTCTCAATAGGATTCTTCTCCACCAAAGAATCATTGATGCCATCAAGGAAACCAACCATAGGCATAACGTCGATTTTGTATGTGTCTGCCAGTTCCTTAACAGTCCCCTTTACCTCTGTATCAGGATCATTAAGCAACAGCTCGTAGATACCTTTTTCGATAGTAAAATAGTTCTGCCAAAACTTTTGTAAATCAGCCTGTGACTGGTTCTGGTTGTAGGCAATTTTTTGCCAATCTTCAAGTAAACTCATATTTATAAACCTCTCAAATATTAAACATTTTTTGTGGAAACCACGAAAAGAATTATACCATAGACAATAAAAAAAGACTAGAAGCCTAAGCCCCTAGTCTTAATCTCTTTTTAGTCATAAATGAATCTGACGAATTTGACAGGTGTACGGTATCTGTAATTAGAAATCTTGATACCATCACGCTTGTTAGATGCGTGAACAATCTGTCCACCGCCAATATAAATAGCCACATGTCCGATAGAACGTCCGCCTCGACCGTAGAAAATCAAATCTCCAGGTTTAAGCTCTGACTCGGAAATCTTGGTGCCCTCATTTGCCTGTGCTGCAGATGAATGAGAAAGATAAACACCATATTTGGCCATAACCTGCATGGTAAATCCTGAGCAGTCAACACCCTTTGTCAGGGATGTACCACCCCAGACATATCTGTTTCCTACAAACTGAAGAGCATAATCGCAAAGGGCAACTCTCACATCAGAAACTCCTGCGCCATATCTGGCCTCAGTCAGGGTCATAGCTGTATTTAGAGAAAGCTCAATGTCAACATAATCTGCGCTGACATAACCCTCTTCTCCGTCCACATCAACCTTGATCCAATCTCCCAGGTCCTCCAGTAAAAGAACCTCCTGGCCCTCAGCCATGGTATCGTAAATTTCGGAATCAGTGCTGGCCTCAGTCCTGATACGCAATCCACCTGTGTTAGATGTAGCAACATACTGTGCCAACTCCTGGGCCTTTTCCCAGGCCTCGTCCCCAGTGATAAGATATTGGCTCTTTACATAGCCCTCTACATCACCGGATTTGATATATGTCCAATCTCCCTCGGTACTAACAACCTCGCAGGCTGCATCTCTTGGAAACTTACCAACTAATTTGCCATCCTCCGCAGCGGACTCTCTAATATTAAGATTGCCCTCAGACACCTTACAAATACCAATGTTTGTATAGCCTGTCAATGCTCCGATGGAAGCAGCTGTAATACTAATATCAGAATCAGAAACAGTTGCATCTAAAGATGCGATATCCACTGTGCTAGCAGCAATAGAACCAACTGTTACACTAGCATGGACATTTTCACTATATTCACTTGTAGAAGTTTGCTGAGAATCAATGGCAAAGTCAAACAACAAAACCATGCCACAAAGCATTGCAAAAGCAGAAACTACTCGCTTTTTCATAAAACCTCCAAGTATTTCACAATTTGTACACATTTTTTGAGCCTAAGTAATTATAACAAGATAGGCATGTATCGTCAACGATATGTAACAATTTTGTAACAAGTCACAAATTATTGAAATAATCTTTGGCTACTTTCTTGTCAATTGCCATTTGATTCTTTAATTCATCTATAGAATTAAATCTTTGCTCTGCCCTGAGGAATTCCTCAAAGGTAACCTTTACAAAACGCCCATAGAGATTGCCCTTATAATCCAAAATATGTGTCTCAATACCCAGGACCTTATCATCGGTAACCGAGGGTTTAACACCTACATTTGTTACCCCGTGATATACCCGGCCATCCAAATCAATAGTAGTAACATATACTCCAAATTTAGGAACAAGTTTGTCCTTTTCCGGGAGAATATTGATGGTAGGAATACCAATCTTGTGTCCCAAATGAGCTCCGTGGACCACCTGGCCCCAGACAAAATATTTGTAACCTAGCATTTCATTGCAGGCCTTGATATGACCCTTTGACAATTCCTCCCTGATATATGTGGAGGAAATATCTCTTTCCTCTTTTTTTATCTTGTCAATCATCTGATATTCAAAACCAAATGAATCAGCCGCCTGAAAAAGGAAATCGGGATTGCCCTCCCCCTTGTATCCAAAGGTAAAATCAGAGCCTGAAACCATATATTTCATATTGAGATTTTCAACCAAGAATCTAACAAAATCTCTAGGGCTGGTTTTCATTAATCTCTCATCAAATGGACATTCTATCAGATAATCAATACCCATTTGCTCCAGCATAAGTTCCCTCTCTTTGTTGGTTATGAGAGAAGGACTATTGTCACCGGCAATCTCAGCCCTTACAGAGTTGGTAAAGGTAATAATGCAAGCCTTGAGACCTTGCTTTTTCTTTTCTAAAATGGCCCCAGTGAGTAATGAATGACCCTTGTGTACGCCATCAAACTTTCCAACTGTAATAGCTGTCTCTTCTGAAATTTTCGTATCAAATAATGAGTAAATATATTCCATAATTATTCCAAAAACATCTTTTCTAAAGTAAAGATTGAATCATTATACCTATAAATACCTATAAATCTATTGTCAGGCAAATACATCCTGTATAACTTTCCATTCTCAAAGCCAGAAACAGATTCAGCAAATACTGCCCTTTCTTCTATTGGCATTCCGTTGATTGCATGTTTTATTGTATCCTCGTCAAAAGGCACCACAACCACCGTATTTAGGCCCTCAAAAGCTTGATCTATAGGCATCAGTATTCCATTTAGATTACCTGACTCCACAATCTTTTCTATCTCACTGATTGTATGAGCATCTGATATATCAAAATGACTAACCCTAGTTCTAACCAGTGATTTCATAGCCCCTCCACAAGAGAGTTTTTGTCCTATATCATGGCAAAGGGATCTGATATATGTACCTGAGCCACAATGAACCCTAATTGTAACAGCAGGCAGGGACATATCCAGAATTTCAATATCAAAAATCTGAACTGGCCTGGCCTTTCTTTCAATCTCAATTCCAGCCCTGGCATACTCGTATAATTTCTTCCCATTTACTTTTAGGGCTGAATACATAGGAGGGACCTGCATTATATCCCCCACAAATGACATGATGGCTTCTCTTGCCTCCTCCTCAGAGCAAAGCACAGACTGCCTATCCAAAATCTTGCCAGTCAAATCGTAGGTATCGGTTTCCACCCCCAGCATAAGGACACATTCATAGACCTTGTCCTTGTCTGTTAGCATATTGCAAAGTTTGGTGGCCTTTCCAATGCAAACAGGCAGTACTCCTGTAGCATCTGGGTCTAGGGTCCCAGTATGGCCAATTTTTTTTATGTGTAAAATGCCACGAAGCCTGGCAACCACATCAAATGAAGTATACCCGGCTTCTTTATAGACATTAATAATGCCACTATTCATTAAATAATTCCTGCTTCCTTAAGCTGTTCCTCCACCATGGAAACAATGTCATCAATTACATCCCATGGCTTTGTAGTATCTACGGAAAATCCAGCTGCCTTTTTGTGACCGCCGCCTCCGAATTTTTTAGTAATTACTGTCAGGTCAATATCACCAGTGGCCCTTGTGCTGCCCTTGTATTCTCCATCCTCTAACTGGTAAAGGAAGACAGCCACCTCAACACCAGTGGTATCCCTCAACTGCTGGACGATACCCTCCAAGTGTTTGCTCTTGGCCCCAAACTCAGCCATATCCTCTGCAGTAATAACTGCGGCAATTACTTTGCCATCTAAAAAAGTCTTACAGTTTAAAAGTGCAGTACCAAGCATCCTGTTTTGAACCATTGTCTTGGCAAAATAAGTGTCAGTACAAATCCTTGGATAATCAATTCCCTTGCTCATTAAAAAGCCAGCAGCAGCCATTGTAGCCTCTGTGGTGCATGAGTACTGGAATACTCCTGTATCATGAATAATACCTGTATATAGGCATTCTGCAATTTCAAAAGTGATTTTATCCTTGCCAAACTGATTATAGATAAGCTCACAGGTAGAACTCTCATCAGGGATAATGTAGGAATACTCAGCAAAACCAGAATTTGTAACATGATGGTCTATGCAAATTGTATGTTTTGCCTTTTGAAAGTATTGGAAGGCATCTCCCAAGCGTCCACCCTCAGAGCAATCCAGAGCAATATAAAGATCAAATACTGCCCCCTCCTCAAAACTCTGCAGGTCTTTTATCTTGTCTGCATTTTTTAAAAACTTGAAAATATTAGGAATAGGATCAAGATAGACCTGTACCTCTACCTCTGGAAAATATGTGGCGATATAGTTGTACATAGCCAAGCAGGATCCAACACAATCACCATCAGGTCTCACATGTCCACTAATGGCAATAGTTTTAGCGTTACTTAATAGGGCATCAAAGTTATCTATCATAATCCAAAACTCCTAAACTTATTTTATTTTAATTGTCATCTTCTGACTCGGCCTCATCCTTTGCATGAAGAGGAGCATTTACCTCATCGATAAGCTTGCTCATCTTGGCTGCATAAGCTATAGACTGGTCAGATACAAAGGTAATCTCAGGTGTATTTCTCAGATTTACCCTGTGGGCTAATTCTCGGCGGATAAAACCTGCTGATGACCTAAGGCCTTCGATGGTCTTTTGTACAGCCAGGTCGTCACCTAAAACAGAGATATAAGCCTTGCAGGTCTTGAGATCAGGAGCCACCTCCACCGAAACCACAGATGTGACCGGAGAAATCCTAGGATCCTTGACCTCCAGCCTGATTATATTGCTAAGTTCTCGCATAACCTCTTCGTTAATACGGGTATTTTTTACTGAGTTCTTTCTCATTTTCTAGGTACCTCTACCATAATGTATGCTTCGATGTTATCAAACTCCTGAACATCAGAGAAGTCTTCAATTACAAGACCACACTCAAAGTTTGACTTAACTTCCTTGACATCGTCTTTGAAACGCTTTAATGAAGCAAGTTTTCCTTCGTGGATCAGCTGGCCTTCTCTATATATTCTAACCATACAATCTCTTTCGAAATAACCATCTGTAACGTAAGAACCGGCAATGTTTCCAACACCAGAAGCCTTGAATATCTGTCTAACCTCTGCATGTCCAATAACCTTTTCTTCGAATACAGGATCCAGCATTCCCTTCATAGCAGTCTCTACATCATTGATTGCATCGTAGATAACCTTGTAAAGGCGAAGGTCAACTCCCTCGTGGTCTGCTGTAGCCTTTGCCTGAGCATCCACACGAACGTTAAATCCGATAATAATTGCATTAGAAGCAGATGCCAAAACAACATCTGATTCATTGATGGCACCAACACCACCATGGATTGTCTTAACAACAACCTCTTCATTAGAGAGTTTTTCCAGAGAAGACTTAACCGCCTCAACAGAACCCTGTACATCGGCTTTGACGATAATATCAAGTTCCTTAAGGTTACCAGCCTGAATCTGGCTAAATAAGTCATTGAGGGACATCTTAGACTTGGTCTCCTCAACCAACTTGTTCTTGTGCTCTGCAACGAATGTATCAGCAAATGAATGAGCTTCCTTCTCAGATTCAAATGACATGAGAACCTCACCAGCATTTGGAACCTCAGAAAGACCAATAATCTCAACAGGAACTGAAGGACCGGCCTTTTTGATTCTAGCACCTGTATCATCAATCATTGCTCTAACCTTGCCGAATGAGCTACCGCAGGCAACAGGATCGCCAACATGCAGTGTACCCTTTTGTACCAGAACTGTAGCAACCGCACCACGACCCTTGTCAAGTTTAGCCTCGATAACAAGACCTCTGGCCTTACGCTTTGGATCTGCCTTAAGCTCTAAAACCTCTGCTGTAAGAAGAATCATCTCCAGCAAGGTATCAATACCCTCTTTTGTGTGAGCTGATACTGGAACAAATACTGTAGAGCCACCCCAATCCTCTGGGATAAGCTGATACTCAGCAAGTTCCTGCTTTACTCTATCTACATTAGCGTTTGGCTTATCAATCTTGTTGATAGCAACGATAATCTCAATACCTGCAGCCTTTGCATGGTTGATAGCCTCTACTGTCTGTGGCATAACACCATCATCAGCAGCTACAACAAGTACTGCAATATCTGTAGAGTTGGCACCACGCATACGCATAGCAGTAAATGCCTCGTGACCAGGTGTATCAAGGAAAGTAATGTGCTGTCCGTTGATTGCTACCTGATAAGCACCGATGTGCTGGGTAATACCGCCGGCCTCTCTATCAGTAACCTTTGTATCTCTAATAGCATCCAGGAGTGAAGTTTTACCATGGTCAACATGACCCATAACGCAGACAACTGGTGGGCGAGAAGGGAAATTCGATGTATCCTCTTCCTCCTCCTTCAGCAGTTCTGCAATAACATCCACCTTTTCCTCTTCTTCACAGATACAGTTAAATTCAAGGGCAATATCTGATGCCTGCTCGAAATCAACCTCCTGGTTGAGGGTAACCATTGTTCCCTTGAGGAACAGTGTCTTTACAACATCAGATGCCTTAACCTTCATCTTATCAGCAAGGTCTTTAATTGTAATTGAATCAGGAATTGTGATAGTAAGAACCTCGTTCATATCACGCTCTGGGGCCTTAGGAGCATTATTGTGCTTCTTTTTGCCACCATTCTTTTCCAGGTTAATATATCTTTCCTGTTTCTTGCCACCTAAATTGTTGTCTCTATCCTGGTTGTTCTTTCTCTTCTTGTCATCCCTGCGTGGATTCTTAGAAGAATTAGATGCAGGACTAGCAGCTGCAGCAGGTGCCTGACCTGGTCTAGATGGCTTTGCACCTGGTCTAGACATGTTTCTATCTCCATTGTCACGACTAGGTCTCTCAGATCTAGCAGGTCTGTCATCTCTGGCTGGTCTATTGTCCCTAGATGGTCTTTCAGATCTAGCAGGACGCTCTGCTCTGTTATCACGTCTCTCAGCCCCTTCTGATGGCTGTACTCTTTTGGATGGACGAGTATTCTCAGTCTCTGCCGGCCTATTAACAACCGCCTCAGCCTCAGCTGCCTGAGCGGCTGCTCTCTGAGAAGGACGAAGTCCATCAGTGAATGTCCTAGGTCTAATAGGGCCACGGCTGGCAGGAGCCTGTCCCTGAGACCTTTGTCCTCTATCTCCTCTGTCATCTCTGCTTCTGTTGTCATTTCTAGAAGAATCAGAGCCACGGCGACGTCTGTCATCCCTGTCTCTTGTAACAACGAATACATTTTTCTTTTTCTTTACTGGAGTACGGTCTGCTGCCTTTGCTGCATCTTTAGCCTTCATTTCTGGATTTGCAGCCTTTTCAGGACTTGGGGCTTTTTCTACCTTAGCTGCCTTGCTAGGAGCCTTTTTAGAGAAATTGCCTCTGACCTTTTCAGCCACATCATCTTCCAATGCATTTTGAGCCTTTACTTCTATTCCCTGTGAACCGAGAAAAGCGATAACCTCCTTGCTCTCTTTTCCAAGTTCTTTTGCTAATTCATGTACTTTAATTTTTGCCATCTAGTATCCTCCTCATCTACCTATAATCTTATCTAGAATGCTTAAGGATAAATTTTCATCGCACACTACGATCGATGCCCGATAGTCTTTACCAATTGCATGACCTAAAGATTCTTTAGTTCCGTATTCTACATATTTGACCTTGTAGAAATTGCAGGAATCGGAAAAGTTCTTTTTAGTGCTAATAGATGCATCACCAGCAACTATGCACAGGAATGCCTGACCAGACTTTATAGCCTTTTCACATGAAAACTCGCCAGAAAAAATCTTGCCAGCCTTCATAGCCATACTAATCATATTAAGTCCTTTATCTACTGCCATTTTCCAACTCCATTATTAACTCATCAATCACCTTGTCACTGACTTGAGTCTTAAAGGTCCTGTTAAAAGATTTTTTCTTTATTGCAAGATTGATACAATCCATAGATTTGCAAAGATATGCTCCTCTGGTTTGCATCTTTTGTCCCTTGTCATAAATTATATCAGCAGGTCCTCTGCAAAGCCTAAATAGGTCATTTTTAGGAATCATTTGACCGCAGGCTATGCATTTTCTCATAGGTGATTTTTTGTTATCCATTACTCTTCCTCTGGTAAGTCTTCAGCCTCAACAGAGTCCTCAGCATCATATCCCTCATCAGAATATTCTCCATCAGCCTCTTCGTACTGCTCATCCTCATCATAGTATTCTTCATCATCGTAATACTCATCTTCGTAGTCAAGGAAGTCACCAGCCTCTTTAGCCTGTGTCTCTGACTTTATATCAATCTTGAAGCCTGTAAGACGGGCTGCAAGACGAGCATTCTGTCCTTCCTTACCAATTGCAAGTGAAAGCTGGTAATCAGGAACAACAACTCTAGCACTCTTTTCATCTGCATCAGCAACAACAGCAACTACCTTTGCTGGAGAAAGTGCATTTTCAATTAAATAAGCAGGGTTTTCATCCCACTCAACAATATCAATTTTTTCACCCCGGAGTTCATTAACGATAGCGTTAACTCTCACACCGTTTTGTCCAACGCAAGCGCCAACTGGATCTACGTCTGGATCATTAGACCAAACAGCAATCTTTGTACGGCTGCCAGCCTCACGAGAAATTGACTTGATTTCTACGATACCATCTCTAACCTCAGTAACCTCTTCCTCAAAGAGTTTTTTAACCAACTCAGGGTGGGTTCTAGAAACAAGGATACGAGGCCCCTTATTAGAAGTCTTAACCTCTACGATGTATACCTTGATACGGTCCTGAGGCTTGTAGTACTCGCCCTTGACCTGCTCTGTCTCAGAGAGGAATCCCTCCAGTTTGCCCAGGTTTACATGGATATTGTTGCCAGAGAATCTAGTAACAACACCAGTGACAACCTTGTGCTGTAACTCATAATATTCCTCGAAGAGAACCTTTCTCTCTTCCTCGCGAATCTTTTGAGTGATTGTATTCTTAGCAGCTGTGGCTGCAATACGACCAAAGTCTCTAGACTTAACCTCTACCTTTACCACATCACCAACAGCATACTTGCCGTCAATATTCTGTGCATCAGCAAGTGAGATTTCCTCAGCCTTGTTTGATACCTCATCAACAACTGTCTTTGCCAGATATACGTGATATTCTCCTGTTGATCTATCCACATCTACACTAGCATTGTCTGATGAGCCATAGTTGTTTTTGCAAGCAATGAGAAGAGAATTCTCAATTGTCTCAATCAAAACATCCATGCTTATATTTTTTTCTTTAGCTAAATCATTAAGCGCATCCCAAAAATCGTTAGTAGTTGCCATAATTCCTCCTAAATAAATTAAAAATCTATTGATAGTTTAATCTGGGCAATATCAGCCCTAGAAAATGTTTCATTGCCATCATCAAACTCTACTGACAGGGTATCCTTGTCAAAGGCTATTAACTTTCCAGTAAATTCTTTGGCCCCGTTAACAGGCTTGTAGGTTTTGATATCAATATCGCTGCCAATTGCTTTTGTTAAATGCTTGTCCTTTTTAAGTACTCTTCCAAGACCAGGTGAGCTGACTTCGAAAATGTAGCCCTCGTCGCCACCAATAGAAGGATCTGCATCAAGCAATTCATTCATTCTACGACTGACTGTAACACAATCATCAATCGTAATTCCCCCATCCTTATCAATGTAGGCTCTCAGATAATAATCCTGACCCTCCTTGACGTATTCCACGTCATAGAGTTCAAAGCCTAATTCGTCAAGAATAGGAGTAATCATTTCTTCCGTACGTTTTTCGTAATCGGTGTGTTTTGACATAATGTCCTCCTTATTCAGTTGTATAAATACAAGAAAAACCTGCTAGAATCTAGCAGGTTTTTGTGTAAGCAGTTCCTAGCGGAATCGAACCGCTGTTTTCGCCGTGAGAGGGCGACGTCTTAACCGCTTGACCAAGGAACCAAATTGTCTGTCGCTTAGGTGTTTCCCTCAGCGACAAGACATATAATACACTAGGAATTAGGTCTCGTCAACCCAATTTTTAAAAAAAGTTATATTCAGAATAATTCAAATATTATGACTATTATAACAATTAATCATCATAGCCATTTGGGTTATTCTTTTGCCATCTCCAAGAGTCGGCACACATCTCTTTTATTCCATACTGAGCAGTCCAACCCAACTCCTCTTTTGCCTTTGTAGCATCAGAATAACAGGTGGCGATATCACCAGCACGGCGAGGCTTGATAGAATATGGAATCTTGATGTCATTGGCAGACTCAAAGTTTTTTACGATATCCAAAACTGAGTATCCAACACCAGTACCAAGATTGTAAATTTTAAGACCAGCCTTTTCCTCTATCTTTTTCAGGGCAAGGACATGACCCTTTGCCAGATCAACAACATGAATATAATCTCTAACACCTGTTCCGTCTGGAGTGTCATAGTCATCGCCAAAAATACCAAGTTCAGGCAATTTACCAACAGCAACCTGGGTGATATAAGGCATCAGATTGTTTGGAATGCCGTTTGGATTCTCTCCCATTGTGCCTGATGGATGAGCACCAATTGGATTGAAGTATCTAAGGAGTACTACATTCCACTCATTATCTGCCTTTTGGATATCAGACAGAATCTGCTCTAACATTGACTTTGTCCATCCGTATGGGTTAGTGCACTGTCCCTTTGGGCAATTTTCTGTGATAGGTATCTCAGCAGGATCTCCATATACAGTAGCTGATGATGAGAAGATAATATTTTTGCAATTGTGCTTTCTCATAACATCTACCAGTGTTAGGGTGCCTGCAATATTATTCTCATAATATTCCCATGGCTTTTGAACAGACTCACCAACAGCCTTGAGCCCGGCAAAGTGAATACATGAATCGATAGATTCCTTTTCAAAAACCTCGTTTAATCTATCAGCATCGAGAATGTCCCCTTTGTAAAACTTTACAGACTTTCCTGTGATAGCCTCAACTCTTTTAAGGGACTTTTCTGATGAATTACAAAGATTGTCGTAAACCACTACATCATATCCGGCCTGCTGAAGTTCCACACAAGTGTGACTTCCGATAAATCCAGCGCCGCCAGTAACTAAAATTGCCATAGCAATTCCTCCTTTATTATTATCAGCCTTTAGGTTATCAGACATTACCTATAAATTAAAGACAAATTTGTAACTAAAATTTACAATTTGTTGTCTAAAAAAAATCCCCAGTCAAATGACTGGGGAAATAAATTAAGCAACCTTAGACTTAGCAACCTCAACGAGCTTTGCAAATCCTTCAGCATCGTTAACTGCTAACTCAGCAAGCATCTTTCTGTTCATCTCAACACCTGCAAGCTTAAGTCCGTACATGAACTTAGAATATGAAAGTCCATTGATACGAGCTGCTGCGTTGATACGAGCGATCCAGAGCTGTCTGAACTGTCTCTTCTTCTGCTTACGTCCAGTGTAAGAAGATGTAAGGGCACGCATAACTGACTGCTTTGCAACGCGATACTGCTTGCTTCTAGCGCCTCTGTAACCCTTTGCTAACTTTAATGTTCTATTGTGTCTTTTCTTAGCGTTTAATCCGCCTTTAACTCTTGCCATTTTAAATTCCTCCTAACCAAACTAATAATTAACAACCAATCTTAAAGATATGGAAGTACTTTCTTCATGTTCTTTACATTTGTTGAATCAACGATTGCAGACTGACGAAGATTTCTCTTTCTCTTTGTAGTCTTCTTGGTTAAGATATGGCTCTTGTATGCCTTATTTCTCTTAAGCTTTCCTGTTCCTGTTACCTTAAAGCGC
>JAIKWH010000022.1 GCA_024684955.1 Pseudobutyrivibrio sp. | reverse complement strand
TTAAAGACGATAAGGTAGATAGGTTCAAGGTGTAAGTGTGGTAACACATTCAGCTGATGAATACTAATAGATCGAAGGTTTATTCAAAGAAGATGAATAGCGAGTTAATTCGCATACTGTATGAAGTTTTGAGGTTGCTATTATTTCATTAATATGCATAATAGTTATTAGTTCATTAGTTTTTTAAACTAATGAATTTTGCTAAATGGGGGCGTAGCTCAGTTGGGAGAGCACCTGCCTTGCAAGCAGGGGGTCAAGAGTTCGAATCTCTCCGTCTCCACTAAAGAGTTTTGCAATAGCAAAACTCTTTTTTTAAACTTTGTAAAAACAACAACCTTGAGTCATATATCCTGAGTTAATGGCATTAAAAAAATATGTGTCTAAAATGTGAAAAATGTCTTGCCTAGGGTATTTGTTTATGATATTATCAATAAGTCGCGTGGGTGAGTGACTTATATAATATATAGGTTGTTCGCTTACGATCTAGGGGACTGGTCAAATGGTATGATAGGGGTCTCCAAAACCTTTGGTGGGAGTTCGATTCTCTCGTCCCCTGTTTGACTAAAGCACAAAACAATTTTTGTTTTGTGCTTTTTTTATTTACTTTCAGATTTTTGATGTATATCAGAAATCTATTTTTATAAATTGTCTGTAGCCATTAATAAATTAATGATTCTATATTTTATCCGATAAATAAAGTAAGAAGTCCATTTATTGAATATGAAATTATAGAGTGATATAATTTATTTATGAATATTCTGAATATTTAGTCAGTGATTAGGGTAATATCTCACGACTACTTGTTGGCATTTTTACATGCAGTGGAAAAAATTTCTAACTAAAGGAGAATGACTATGCTTGCTACGTTAGTTCCGCTATTTTTTGAAGACATGTCTGTTGCTTCCTATTGTTTGTATGCACAAAAGGAAAATTTGTTTGAGAATCCTCATCTACTAGGTACTGGCAAATATGATGGTGCAGGCTCTGTAGTAGGAATCGAGGTTTTCGACAGTGTTTCAGAAAGTGATGTTGTAGTTGGAAGCCAGATTATTATTCCTATTAACAACATTTCTCTATTTGCCAATATAGAAGAGCAATGTAAAAGTTTTAAATGTAAAGTAATGCTAATGATTGATCAGTCTATCAAGCCTGAGAATAGTTATCACAAGAGGCTGATGGACTTAAAGAGCAAAGGTTTTTTACTAGCCCTCAAGGATGTAGTTGTAGAAAGAATTGCGGACTATCAATTTATGCTTCATGATTTTGATTTGATTCTTATCAATAATGATTATGGAGACCCAATTAAACAGGCTAGGGTTTTTGCAAAAATTGCTGATGGAGTTGACCTTTGCGTAGAGAATCTTCACACCAGAGAAGAATTCGACATAGCAAAGGAATCTGGATTCTTTAAGATGTTTGAAGGCTCTTTCTTTAGAGTTCCTATTAACGAAAAGGATACTGAGGTTACCCCTATCAAGATTAATTATATGAAGTTGATGAAGGTGATTAATCAGCCGGATTTTGATCTGGAGGATGTTGCAAATGTAATTAGTCAGGATCCTGCTTTATCTATTGAATTATTAAAGATAGCAAATAGATTAACTATTAATTCTAATATTAGATCTATTAATCAGGCCACAGCCCTGCTGGGTCAGAAAGAATTGAGAAGGTGGCTTAATGCGACACTGGTTAATGGCCTGGCTGCAGGAAAGCCAAATGAGATTACGAGAACATCTTTGATTCGTGCAAGATTTGCTGAAAACCTGGCACCAATTTTTGATTATGCTATGAGAAAAGAAGAACTCTTCCTAATGGGACTGTTTTCTCTCTTAAATCTCATTTTGAGTATGCCAATGGAGGAAGCATTAGAGCAGGTTGGTGTCAGCAATGAAATCAAGAAAGCTCTTGTTGATGGAGAAGGAGTATTCTCACCTCAGTTAGATTTTCTTTTGAATTATGAATCAGGGAACTGGCAGGAAGTATCTAGACTCATGGTTCTCCACGACATCGCAATGGAAGATGTTTACAATGCATATCTAGATGCATTGCAGTGGTATATCAAGATGTTCAAGTAGTCCTGCAAAGCAGGATTGAAGTTATATTAAATAATGATAATGAATATTTCTTCATTATTTCTGCTTTAAAACATCTTTAAACTGAGACTTAAAAATCAAGGATAAAATTATATAAAAGCCAATAAATCCCCGAAAAATCGCTTTTTGGGGATTTATTTTTATAAATTTATTGTTTTTTTCTCAGGAATAGGATGAATTAGTATTCTCTGAATATAAATAAATATACATAAATTTGGAAACCCATTTTTTTTTGAATCCTTTAAGTTGGCCATTTAAAGCCTTTTGGAGGAGGAAACTATTTTTAGGTCTTAAATTCTAGGGTGAATAATAAAAAGCCTTTGGGCAAAATTGCCAAAGGAAGAGACCTTGAATTCAGGTTTTATGGCAAAATATACATTGCATGTTATAAAAAAGGATGTTATAACATATCAGTATTTTGTTTCACCTATTTTTAAGGAGTTATTATTATGAAGTTTAAAATTAGACTTGAAAATACAAATGATGCACAGGAGTTTGTTAGGGCTGCTGAGCAGTGTGGAGGAGATGTAGATCTTCATAGAGGTGTTGTTTATATTGATGGCAAATCACTTCTCGGTATTTTAGCAATGGGCTTGAAGAAAGAGATGAACGTTAGTGTATCTGACTCTGCTTCATCATTCAAAGAAGCAGTTGGCAAGTTCGTTGTTGCATAGAGAGTAATAATGTATAATGGAGCCTGTGGAAACACAGGTTCTTTTTTATTTTATAAATAGGTTTTTTAATGAAGGTAGCTAGATTAGTTACTCCTGAGGGAGAGAAGGCACAGATTAATATTTCCGTTAGGCACTTGGTGGAGTTTCTCCTGCGTCAAGGTGATATAGACGACAGGCGGGGTAGCGTTGATCCATTTGAGGCTATGCAAGAAGGAAGTAGGATTCATAGAAAGATACAAAGTTCTATGGGTCCTTTTTATCGTGCAGAGGTACCACTTAAATATAAGGCTGAGTATGATGACTATGATATAGGATTAGAAGGAAGAGTAGATGGCCTTGTTTTGGATGCTGATGAGGACGGTGTCATAACCTATGGACTAGTGGATGAGATAAAGGGAATGTATGCAGATATTTCTTCCATGGAAAAGCCGGTCTTGGTCCATGAGGCTCAGGCAAAGTGTTATGCATACATAGTGGCAAAGGAATATTCTTTAGAATCTATAGATGTACAGATGACCTATGTGAGCCTGGAAACTGAAGAGATAAAATATTTTAAAACCACATATTCTTTTGCAGAGATTGAAGAGTGGTTTTTGCAGATAATAGAAATATTTAGAAAGTGGGCTGACTTTCAATACAACCATAAGATGGATTTGTTGGAATCCATCCATTCACTGGATTTTCCTTATGAATATAGGGATGGGCAAAAGAGATTGGTTACGGATGTATACCGTAGCATCTATCGTCAAAAGATTCTCTTTATGCAGGCTCCAACTGGCACAGGCAAAACCATAGCAAATGTATTCCCGGCAGTAATGGCCTTAGGTCAAAATCTTGCAGAAAGGGTGTTTTATCTTACTGCAAAAACAGCTACGGCCATTGCGGCAAGAGATGCCTATACTCTCCTTGTGGAAGGAGGTTATGAGGGCAAGACCATAATGCTCACTGCAAAGGAGAAACTTTGTCTTTGTGATGAGGCAGATTGCAATCCAGACTATTGTCCATATGCCAGAGGTCATTTTGACAGGGTAAATGATGCTATATATGAAATTATTACCAAGGAATCGGTTATTACACGAGAAGTGATAATTAACTATGCCCAGGAATTTGTGGTATGTCCATTTGAACTTGCTCTGGATGTTTCTACCTGGTGCGAGGGAATTATTTGTGATTACAATTATGTTTTTGATCCTAATGTATATTTAAAAAGGTTTTTTGCAGACGGCAAGAGTAAGGAGAGCATCTATTTGATTGATGAGGCCCACAACATGGTAGATAGGGCCAGGGAAATGTACTCTGAGGAGTTGATAAAAGAAGAAATTCTCTCTATTAAACGATATGCAAAACCGGTTAGCAAGAAATTGACTAATGCCCTAGAAAAATGTAACAGGGTAATGCTGGAATATAAGAGAGAGTGCGAGGCAGAGACCACACTTTTTGACGACATAGACATTCTCGTATCATACTGCGAAAACTTGCAGGTGATTTTGGAGCAGTTATTTAAGAAGGAAGTGAAGTTTGGAATCTACCAGGACGAGGTCTTGGATTTCTATTTTAGGCTGAGGAATTTTACTGCCATAGCTTATGAGCAGGACCAGGCCCACTATAGAATTTATGGGGACTTTGACAAGGATAAGAATTTTCATCTCCACCTATTTTGCATAGATCCATCAGCCCAATTGCAGACAAGGCTTAACATGGCTAGGGCTACTGTATATTTTAGTGCCACCTTGTTGCCAATTGACTACTATAAGGATTTGCTTTGCAATGTAAAGGATGTGTACGCCATCTATGTAGACTCAGTGTTTGAACAAAAGAAAAGGCTCTTGATGTTGGGCACCGATGTGACCAGCAAGTACACTAGACGTGGAGAAGATGAGTACATGAAATTTGCCAGGTACATATATGAAATTGTTTCCAAGAAACAGGGCAACTATATGGTATTTGGGCCTTCATATAAATTCCTGGAGGATGTGTATAGTCAGTATAAAAACTTGGTAAAAGTTAATTACTTGAACAAAAGTGAAGAGGAAATTACCCCAATTGAGAAAGATGAGAATCCTTTTAATGATGAGAATGTAGATAACATAAATCAATCAGTAGAAGCTCATTCTTTAGATAGGGATACTGAAGAGTTATTTAGAGGAGATAGTACTGTAGATTTTCTATTGCAAAAGCAGAATATGACAGAGCAGGAGAGAGAAGATTTTTTAAATGAGTTTGAGAAAACTAGAGAATGTTCAATGGTTGCCTTTTGCACCTTAGGTGGAATATTCTCGGAGGGCATTGATTTAGTTGGAGGCAAACTAATTGGGTCCATAATTCTCGGGGCAGGCCTGCCACAGATAGGCAATGACAGAAAACTTATGTCAGATTTTTTTGACGAGAATGGTAAGAATGGATTTGAGTATGCCTATCTTTATCCTGGCATGAACAAGGTCATCCAGGCTGCGGGGAGACTAATCAGGACTAAGGAGGATGTGGGGGTTATAGCCTTGCTGGATGAAAGGTTTAGGTTTGGGTCTTACAGGAAGACCTTTCCTAGGGAGTGGAATGACGCTTGCTTTGTATCTGCAGAGGAAGTTGGAAACAAGGTAAAGACTTTTTGGGACACTTTATAAATTTTTTCTACCCAAAAGGAAATTTTTTCTTGCAATAGAAAGAAAAATATATAAGAATATTTGAGTAAAAAGTGTAGTTTAAGAAAGAGGCATGGGATGAATAAAATTGGATTTGACAATGACAAATATTTAAAGATGCAGTCTGAGCACATCAGGGAACGTATTGGACAGTTTGGAGGTAAGCTTTATCTTGAGTTTGGTGGAAAACTGTTTGATGATTTTCATGCTTCTAGAGTTTTGCCAGGGTTCCATCCTGACTCAAAAATTAACATGCTTAAAGAATTAAAGGACCAAACAGAAATAGTTATGGTTATCAATGCTGCGGACATTGAAAAGAACAAGGTGCGTGGTGATCTTGGTATCACATACGATATGGATCTTTTAAGACTGATAGATGCTTTTAGGGAAGAGGGGCTTTACGTTGGTTCAGTTGTTCTTACAAGATTTGCTGAGCAACCATCTGCCATTGTTTATGAAAAGAAACTTAAGACTCTTGGAGTAAAGGTTTATAGACATTATCCTATTGAGAATTATCCAGCAGACATTTCTCTTATTGTTAGCGATGATGGATTTGGCAGAAATGATTATATAGAAACAACAAAGCCATTGGTAGTTATTACAGCACCAGGTCCAGGATCTGGAAAGATGGCTACTTGCCTTTCCCAGCTTTACCATGAGAATAAGAGGGGAATCAAGGCTGGCTATGCCAAGTTTGAGACTTTCCCTATTTGGAATATTCCACTTAATCATCCAGTCAACCTGGCGTATGAAGCAGCCACAGCAGATTTGGATGATGTTAACATGATTGACCCATTCCATTTGGAAGCATATGGTGAGACCACTGTTAACTACAACAGAGATATTGAGGTTTTCCCAGTTCTCTCTACTATGTTTAAGAGAATTATGGGAGAGTCCCCATACAAGTCACCTACAGACATGGGTGTAAACATGGTAGGCAATTGCATCATTGATGACCAGGCTTGCAAGGACGCTGCCAACCAGGAGATTATTCGCAGATATTACAATGCTCAGTGTGAATATAGAAAGGGAAATGATTCCCTTGCTCCTGCTCACAAGATTGAGTTTTTGATGGAAAAGGCAGGTATATCCCTTACAGACAGACCGGTGGTTTCTGCCGCAAATATCAAGGCGGAGCAGACAGGTGGTCCTGCAGCAGCAATTGAGATGCCTGATGGCAGAATCATTACAGGTAAGACATCGCCTCTCCTTGGTGCATCATCAGCACTTCTTTTAAATGCTCTAAAGGATTTTGCTGGGATAGAGGATTCTATTGAACTGTTACCTGCAGATTTTATTGAGCCTATTATGAATATGAAGCGAGATTGCTTAAATGATAACTCACCACTTCTTCATTTGAATGAGATTCTTATTGCTTTATCTGTGACAGCAGTAAATAACTCAAATGCAAAAAAGGCTCTTTCCTGTGTGCCACAGTTGTCAGGCTTGGAGGCTCACTCGTCAGTTATTCTTTCTCAGGTTGATGAGGCAGTATTTAAGAAACTGGGAATCAATTTAACCTGCGAGCCTAACTATCAAAATCAAAAACTTTACCACAAGTAATAACTAGCACTAGTTTTTGCAAATGCAAAACTAGTGCTTTTTTAATAATAAAATAAATGGCAAATGGAAGTATATCCCCTTCCTTAATTCCCTTTTCAGCAATTTGCCTAAATTATTAATTTAAAATGTCTTGAAATATTATTAGGTGATTGTGAAAAAATTGTGATATACTTCTTGTGACTGTGGGTGCAGTCAAGGAATTGAATAGCAACATCATTTATTTCCGCTGGCGGTATTACACAGACTATAAGTAAATATACGGAGGTGTAATGTGGGCAAAGTAAGAAGAGTTTACGTTGAAAAGAAACCACAATTTGCAGTTGCTGCGAAATCATTACATGCAGAGATTGGCAGCTACCTAGGCATCAAAGATGTTACAGGAGTTAGAGTTCTTATACGGTATGACGTGCAAGACGTTAGTGACCCTGTTTTTAATAAGGCAGTTGATACTGTTTTTTCTGAGCCGCCTGTTGATGATGTTTATGAGGGCACCTTCGATTATAAGGGGAAAGTATTCTCTGTTGAATTTCTTCCAGGCCAGTTTGACCAGCGCGCTGATTCGGCGGAGCAGTGTTTAAAACTTCTTGATGAGGATGCTAATCCTACTATTCATACAGCTACCACTTATGTTATAGAGGGTAGTATTTCTAATGATGAATTTGATGCTATTAAAAAGCATTGTATCAATCCAGTTGATTCTAGAGAGACCTCTGAGGATTTACCAGAGTCTCTATCTGTTAATTTCCAAGAGCCAGATGATGTCAAGATTTTTGACGGTTTCACTTCTATGGCCGAAAATGATTTAAAGCAATTATATTCTTCCTTAAATTTGGCAATGACATTTAAGGATTTCCTTCACATTCAAAACTATTTTTCCAAAGACGAACATAGAGATCCAACAGTTACAGAAATCAGAGTATTAGATACCTATTGGTCTGACCACTGTAGACATACGACATTCTCTACCGAACTTAAAAAAGTTACATTTGCTGATGGCCATTATAGAAAGCCCATTGAGGACACCTATAATGATTACTTGGACAACTTTAAGATTTTATACAAGGACAGGGATGACAAATTTGTCTGCCTTATGGACCTGGCCCTCCTTGCTATGAAAAAACTTAAGGCTGATGGCAAATTAAATGACCAAGAGGAGTCAGATGAGATTAACGCTTGCTCCATTGTTGTGCCTATCGATGTGGACGGTACAGATGAGGAGTGGCTGATCAACTTTAAGAATGAGACACACAACCATCCTACTGAGATTGAGCCATTTGGTGGCGCTGCCACATGCCTGGGAGGAGCAATCCGTGATCCGCTCTCAGGTCGTACCTATGTATATCAGGCAATGCGCGTGACTGGTGCAGCAGATCCTACTGTATCTGTAAAGGATACAATTGAAGGCAAGTTGCCTCAGAAAAAGTTGGTTCGCGAGGCTGCACACGGATACAGTTCCTATGGTAACCAAATTGGCCTTTCTACTGGATATGTAAAAGAGATTTACCATCCTGATTATGTTGCTAAGCGTATGGAAATCGGTGCGGTAATGGGTGCCGCTCCAAGACGTGCTGTGCAGAGACTTACCTCTGATCCAGGGGATAGGATTATCCTTTTAGGTGGTCGCACAGGTCGTGATGGTATTGGTGGTGCAACAGGTTCTTCAAAGGCTCACAATACAGAGTCCACAGCAGTATGTGGTGCAGAGGTTCAAAAGGGCAACCCACCTACAGAGAGAAAGATTCAGAGACTTTTTAGAAGAGAAGAGGTCTCATATATCATAAAAAAATGTAACGACTTTGGTGCAGGCGGTGTGTCAGTTGCCATCGGAGAATTGGCAGATGGCCTAAGGGTAAACTTGGATTTGGTGCCAAAGAAATATGTAGGTCTTGATGGAACAGAACTTGCTATATCAGAATCTCAGGAGAGAATGGCAGTGGTTGTTGCTCCTTCTGATGTAAACAAGTTTTTACAGTATGCTCGCGAGGAAAACCTTGAGGCTATTGAGGTGGCAGTTGTCACAGAGGAGCCTAGACTGGTGCTTTCATGGAGAGGCAAGGAGATTGTTAATCTCTCAAGAGCATTCTTGGATACAAATGGAGCTCATCAGGAGACAGATGTCTTTGTAGAACTTCCAGATGAAAAAGACAAATACCTAGAAAAGTTTGGCATAGAAAAGGTAAGAGATGACCTTGGCAGGGGAGATGTTAGGGCCGCATGGCTGGATAGTCTGTCAGACCTGAACGAGTGCTCACAAAAGGGCCTGGTAGAAATGTTTGATGGTTCTATCGGAGCCGGCTCTACCTTGATGCCATTCGGTGGCAAATATCAGCTTACAGAAACTCAGGCAATGGCTGCTAAGGTACCTGTAGCCGATGGCCACACTAATTCAGTTACCATGATGGCATATGGCTTTAATCCATATGTAAGTTCTTGGTCACCATTCCATGGGGCACAGTTTGCTGTCCTTGAATCAGTTGCTCGTATAGTGGCAACAGGTGGTGATTACAAAAAAATCAGATTTACTTTCCAGGAGTATTTCCGCAGAATGAGCCAGGATCCAGCCCGCTGGAGCCAGCCATTTACAGCATTACTTGGAGCCTACAAGGCTCAGATGGAATTTGGCCTGCCTTCAATTGGTGGCAAGGATTCAATGTCAGGAACCTTCAATGAAATCGACGTTCCACCTACACTTGTGTCCTTTGCAGTGGATGTGGCAAAGCAGCAGGATATTGTTACACCAGAGTTAAAGAATGCTGGTGACAAACTTGTCCTTCTCCACACACTCCAGGATGGATATGAGCAGCCAAATTATG
>JAIKWH010000012.1 GCA_024684955.1 Pseudobutyrivibrio sp. | reverse complement strand
CCATGTCACTCTCGACTTTTACAAAGGAGAGGTACATGCGCTCATAGGTGAAAATGGTTCCGGTAAATCAACATTTACATCCTGTCTCACAGGAATCTATCACAAAGACACCGGTACATTTACACTGAACGGAAAAGAGATCAATGCAAAGAATCAGGTAGATGGAAACTATCAGGGTGTTGCGATCATCGTTCAGGAGATTGGTACTCTGTCAGGCCTGACAGTTGCAGAAAATATCTTTCTCGGTAAAGAGAATGAATTTACGACATTTTGTGTGAAAAACACAAATGCCATGAATAAGAAAGCTCAGGAACTTCTGGATTCCTACGGCTTTAACTATATCAAGGCAACAGACATTATCGATAAATATAACTTTGAGGATAGAAAGCTTATCGAGATCGTAAAGGCTACACACTTTAAGCCGCAGATCCTCGTAGTTGATGAGACTACAACAGCTCTCGGTGAGAAAGGCAGAAAAGAGCTCTTTAAGGTTATGAAAGAGACTCGTGATGATGGCAGATGTGTGATCTTTATCTCACATGATCTGGATGAGGTCATTGAGCAGTCGGATAATATCAGTGTTCTGCGAGACGGCGTTCTGATCGACACGGTTAAGAGCGCGGATGTTAATACGGACGATCTGAAAAAACTCATGGTTGGACGTGAGATGAGTAATAACTACTATCGTGCGGACTATGGTGAGAAGATCTCATCCGAGGTAGTTCTGAAGGGAGAACATCTGACAGTTCCGGGAGAGATACAGGATTTTAGCATAGAGCTTCATAAGGGTGAGATCATTGGTATCGGAGGACTTTCCGAGTGCGGTATGCATGAGGTAGGTAAGGCACTTTTCGGTGCATCCTATGATAGAGAAGGAAAGGTAACTCTTGCGGATGGCACTGAGATAAATGATATCAAGACTGCCATAGATCACAGCATAGCCTATGCATCAAAGGACAGAGACAATGAATCTCTTGTCATCAATGATACGATCCAGGATAACATCGTTTTACCGTCCATTGAAAACTTAAAGAGAAATCATATCCTGCATGCAAAGGATGAGAAGGCATTTGCAGAGAAATATGCAAAGCAGATGAGTACAAAGATGGAAGGTGTACATCAGTTTATGTCGGCACTTTCCGGTGGTAATAAGCAGAAAGTTGTACTTGCACGCTGGATTGGAAAAGATTCTGACATTATTATCCTCGATTCACCTACGCGTGGTATCGACGTAAAGGTGAAGGCAGATATTTATCAGATGATGGACCGCATGAGAAAGAACGGTAAGTCGATCATCATGATTTCAGAAGAAATATCCGAGCTCCTTGGTATGGCTGACCGTATCATCATCATGAAGAACGGACGTCAGAGCGGAGAGTTTGAGAGATCTGAGGTTCTGAAGGATACAGACCTCATTGCAAAGATGGTATAAGGGAGGCCGATTATGGAAAACGAAAAAAAGCAGAGTGTTCCTTTCATGGAGCGGCCTATCGTGAGAACTGTCATGCCCTTTGCGGGTTTTACATTTATTGTAGTTCTGTTTGCGATTCTTACAGGTGGTCAGCTTTATACAGCAGGTAACTTAAAGCTCCTGTTGTCTCAGTCGTATGTGCTTTTGATAGCATGTATAGGAGTGTTTATGGTAATGACAATGGGAGGTCTGGATTTCTCTCAGGGCTCCATGCTCGGCGTATGCTCGGTAGTTGTTTGTTACCTTTCAAATGTAAATATGCTCCTAGCAGTGATCTGTGGTGTACTGACAGGCGGAGTCATCGGTCTGATAAACGGATTTTTTAATGTTAAGCGTAAGATCACATCGTTCATCGTTACTATCTGTAATATGTATCTTTTCCGCGGTGTAGTTGCTTATGCGACAACAAAGACTCCGGTGTATGGTGCATCAAATATCACAGCTTATAATACGATCGGATTTAATCTTACTTTTACGATCCTTATTTTTGTCATTGCGTTTGTGGTGTTTCAGTACACAGGTCTCGGAAACCGTCTGAAAGCTATCGGTGCAGGTGAGACAGCAGCGAGATTTGCAGGTGTACGAGTAGAGAGAACAAAGATGCTCGTATATATGGCAGCGGGAATGATCACAGGACTTGCTGCATTTATAAACAGCATCAAGGTTGGTTCTGTAACATCAACAGCAGGAAATCAGCTTGAAACACAGATTATGATCGCACTGGTTCTCGGAGGTATGCCGGTAAACGGTGGCGCAAAGGTAAAGTTCTACAACATTATCCTCGGAGCCATGACTTATAAGATCCTCACAGCAGGACTCGTAATGCTCGGTATCGAGCCTAAGACCCAGCAGCTTATCATGGGTATCGTATTCCTGGTAATGGTAGCAGTATTCGCAGATAGAAAGACAGGAATGATAGTTAAGTAAAAAGAGTTTGAAATTAAAATGCTTTCGACCCACCCTCGAAGTTTTTGTTATTGGACTTCGGGGGTGGGTTTTTATAAATCATTAGCTGGTATTAAAAATTTCTTAAGAAAATAACAGATGATTTTATGCTACGATAGTTAAGCGGTTATGAGATATTTATTGTGCCATAATCGCAGGATAGGAGTATATATCTTGGTTAAATGCCGGTTGAATATGCGATGTTTAAGAGATATGCTTTATCTATCATTTTTTAT
The DNA here is from genome assembly GCA_024684955.1 of Pseudobutyrivibrio sp. GTDB lineage: Bacteria > Bacillota > Clostridia > Lachnospirales > Lachnospiraceae > Pseudobutyrivibrio. Next base: position 38,015 of record JAIKWH010000012.1, on the reverse strand, counting down.
ATGGCGGGTCAGAGTAGTATCTAAGGGAGATTAATTCGAATATGTCGATTTGGAGGGCAAATGAAGACACCGTTTATTTTTTTAAGTTTATTAATTGGTATGACAAATAGTATGGGAGGTTTTATAAGTATTGTGCTATTGCTCATGAACTATATAGGGTTGTGGCATATGTTTGAAAAAGCCGGAGAAGATGGATGGAGATGTATCGTACCGTTTTATAACACATATATGATCGGGGAAATTTGCGGAAAGGAAAAACTTGCAAAGGCGATCATAGTAATTGAGGTGATCACATTTGTTTGTCTACCGACTGTGGTATTTCAGATTATCAGAACGACCAACAATTTGTTTTTCAAAGATGATATGTTCTCAGGTACGCTAATAGGATTTTCGATAGGCGTGTTCATACTTTTTATAACAATTGTTGCGAAAATGATTCTGAGGATAATGCTTGATTATTATTTCATAAAATCATACGGAGCACCTACAGTATTTTTGCTTCTTGCCATTTTCCTGCCGTGTATAGCATGGATGATACTTGGATTAAGCGTCAAGTATCCGTATTACGGAGTATATAATCCTTATTATGTGAATTCTTACTGGCGTACAAATAAGGTATAAAATATAATAAACTGAAAAACAGGGAGCTATAGAGAGGAGAATTTTATGGATTTTATGGATTACACATCATTATCAGATAGTTTTTCTATCATGACAAATAGCATACGGTTAGGAATTAGCTTTATAACAATGATCCTGACCTATGTCGGTCTGTGGAACATGTTTTCCAAGGCAGGAGTTGAGGGATGGAAGTGCATCATACCGTATTACAATACGTATGTTATCGGACAGATCTCGAAAAAAGAAAAACTTGCAAAGATACTGATCATCATTCAGGTAATATCGGTAGTAGTTATTACAGCATTTGTATGCTCTGCAATTGTTATAGGCGTTAATACCGTGAATTATGAAGATGTGAATGTATTTGCACTGGTCATCATGATCATTTCAGGTATAGCAACTATAATGCTTGTGACTGCGGAAAAGATCATGGAAATCATCCTTCATTATAACCTTATGAAATCTTATGATGCACCTACAGTATTTCTGATCCTGGTCATCATGTTCCCGTATGTGGCATGGTTGATCTTGGGATTTAGTAAGAAATATCTGTATAACGGAGGATATGGGGATTTTAACAACAGAACCGGAGCGAACCTTTATAACACAGGAAATTTCAATCAGCAGAATAATTATAATAACGGATATTATTCACAGAATCAGAACTATGGACAGCAGAATGGGTATAATACTCAGAATCAGACCTATGGTCAGCAGAATGGATATTATTCACAGAATCAGAGCTATGGTGAGAGAAACGGATATACCTCATATAATGAGAGCGGCAGTGTAAATGCTGATAGTTCATATAATAATGAAACAGATAATTCAGAGAGCAGTGATGATACATTCAGCCTTTGAGTATTAGGAAAGCCTCGTCGGGAGAGAACCCGGCGGGGCTTTTGTACTAGGTGAATATTTATTCGTTTTCAAGGATATCGCGATAAGTTTGCAGGTTGGCTGTCTCTTCAGCAGAAAGTGTAGGCGGTGAAGCACCGATTTTATTAAAGGTGTCGATCAATATCTCCGAAAAAATATAACGGGTGTACCATTTATCATCTGCCGGTATTACAAACCATGGACTATCTTCGGTTGCTGTTTTATTGATCACATTTTCATATTTTTCGAGGTAAGTATCAAAAACCTTTCTCTCATCTAAGTCTGCTTTTTCAAATTTCCAGTTCTTTTCTTTAAGGTCTATCCGTTCAAGAAGCCGTTTCTTCTGTGTTTCTTTTGAAAGATGCAGAAAGACCTTTATGATCCTGTAACTGTTTTCATACAGATATTCCTCGAAATGCTTTATCTGAGCTGTGCGTTTTGATATAAACTTATTCTCGTTAATGTTTATTACTCTGTCTGCCATGGGATAGGTCTTCATCAGGTGTTTAACGTCTGCGGTCACGATATCTTCGTAATAACTCCTGTTATAAATGGTTATTTCGCCGCGTCTTGGCAGAGCTTTATTTATACGCCACAGATAATCATGCTCGAGTTCCTCAGGCGAGGGGCGTTTTAGGCAGCATACGGAAACACCCTGAGGATTCATTGAGGATGCGACATGACGTATCAGTGAATCTTTTCCGGCGGCATCCATGGCCTGCAGGACGATCACAAGTCCTTCTTTTCTGTAGGAATAAAATGTATGCTGAAGTTCACCCAGGCGGATAAGATTTTTCTCGTATTTTTTTAAGATATCTTTTTTGTCATCGGCTGCATCTCTGCTGTCCGTGGGGATATCCCGGAGTTTGCATTTTTTAGAACCATCAAAACGAAACCTGCTCATGTCCATAAATTTTTCTCCTTTGCCGAAGTCAGATCTGCAAGGGCAAGCGATGAAAAGATAGATGTCGTGCCTGTAAATATACTTCTTAATGTATATCGGATAAAAGAGTAGTGAATGTTAAATAGAAAAGGTTAAAAATTTAACTTTGTTTTTTAGCGTTGACGTTTTATAATGTCTTTGAACCCTGTGAAAAGAAATGTGAGTTATTCATCTTTTCATCAAACACAAGTTCAAGTATAGGAGTGTAAGAAAATGTTAGTATCTGCAACAGAAATGCTTAAAAAAGCAAAGGAAGGCCACTATGCAGTAGGTCAGTTCAACATCAACAACCTTGAGTGGACAAAGGCTATTCTGCTGACAGCAGAGGAGCTCAAGAGCCCTGTTATCCTTGGTGTATCCGCTGGTGCTGGTAAGTATATGACAGGTTTCAGCACAGTAGCAGCAATGGTTAAGGCTATGGATGAGAGCCTCGGAATCACTGTTCCGGTTGCTCTTCACCTTGATCATGGTACATATGATAACTGTTATGACTGTGTAAAGGCTGGATTTACTTCCATCATGTTCGACGGATCTCACTACGATATCGAGGAGAACGTTGAGAAGACAACTGAGCTCGTTCATGTTGCTCACAAGCTTGGTCTTTCTATCGAGGCTGAGGTTGGCGGAATCGGCGGAGAAGAAGACGGTGTTGTAAGTGCCGGCGAGTGCGCTGATCCTGAAGAGTGCAAGAGAGTTGCTGATCTTGGCGTTGATATGCTCGCTGCAGGTATCGGTAATATCCACGGTAAGTATCCTGCTGACTGGGCTGGACTTCGTTTCGATGTTCTTGACAACATTCAGGCTAAGACAGGCATGATGCCGCTCGTTCTTCACGGTGGTACAGGTATCCCGGATGATCAGATCAAGAAGGCTATCAGCCTTGGTGTATCTAAGATCAACGTAAACACAGAGTGCCAGCTTGTATTCGCTGAGGCTACTCGTAAGTATGTTGAGGCTGGTAAGGACCTTGAGGGTAAAGGATTTGATCCTCGTAAGCTTCTTGCTCCTGGTACAGAGGCAATCAAGGCTACAGTAAAAGAGAAGATGGAACTTTTCGGTTCAGTTGGAAAAGCTAACTAATTGTTTTTGTTAGCTCTGACACGAGCTTTAAGAATAGACAATCGGTAGGGACACTTGCTGATTGTCTATTTCTATATAATAGGGGCGAGACACTTGCCTCTTGGCCATCATGGCAAATTAGCGGAAAGGATTAAATTGATGGAAGAATATTTTAATGTGGCAGACATCTTTGGGGAGAATGTTTTTAACGACACAGTCATGCAGGAAAGACTCCCAAAGAAAACCTATCAGAAACTGAAGCAGACAATTTCTGAGGGAAAAGAGCTAGATTTAGAGACCGCAGATGTTATCGCTCACGAGATGAAGGAATGGGCAATAGAAAAAGGTGCAACCCACTACACTCACTGGTTCCAGCCTCTGACTGGTATCACTGCTGAAAAACATGATTCATTTATTTCAGCACCACTGGCGTCGGGAAAGGTTCTCATGAGCTTTTCCGGCAAAGAACTGATAAAGGGTGAACCTGATGCATCTTCATTCCCTTCTGGAGGGCTAAGAGCCACATTTGAGGCTAGAGGTTATACAGCCTGGGATCCTACATCTCCTGCTTTTGTTAGACAGGATGCTGCTGGGGCAATACTGTGCATACCTACAGCCTTCTGCTCATATACAGGTGCGGCCCTGGATCAGAAAACACCTCTTCTCCGTTCTATGGAGGTTTTGTCTGAGCAGGCCCTTAGGCTCCTTAGATTATTTGGTAATACTACTTCAAAGAGGGTTATTCCTTCTGTTGGAGCAGAGCAGGAATACTTCCTTATTGATCGTGAAATGTTCCTTGCCCGCAAGGATTTAATGTATACAGGACGTACCCTTTTCGGTGCTATGCCACCAAAGGGACAGGAGATGGATGACCACTATTTTGGTGCTATTCCTGAGCGTATCGAAAGTTATATGAGGGATGTAAATATTGAGTTGTGGAAGATGGGTGTTTCTTCAAAGACCCAGCACAACGAGGCTGCTCCTGCTCAGCACGAGCTGGCTCCTATTTACGCCCAGTGCAATGTGGCAGTTGACCACAACCAGATTATTATGGAGACCCTGAGAAAGGTGGCCAACAGACACGGCCTCCAGTGCCTCCTTCACGAAAAGCCATTTGAGGGTGTAAACGGATCTGGTAAGCATGACAACTGGTCTTTGGTTACAGATGATGGCATCAATCTTTTTGAGCCAGGCAAGTCACCACACGAGAATATCCAGTTCCTGCTTATCCTCTGCCTAGTTCTCAAGGCTGTAGATAATCATGCAGACCTCCTTAGAGAATCTGCCGCTGATGTTGGAAACGATCACAGATTAGGTGGAAATGAGGCACCTCCAGCTATCATTTCTGTTTATCTGGGAGAGCAGCTTGAGGATGTATTGGCCCAACTTGTATCTACAGGTTTTGCCAATAGTTCTAAAAAGGGTGAGAAACTGGCTACAGGTGTTAGAACTCTCCCTGATTTTAGAAAGGATGCTACAGACCGCAACCGTACATCGCCATTTGCCTTTACTGGAAACAAATTTGAGTTTAGAATGGTTGGTTCCCAGGATTCTGTTGGAGAGCCAAATGTTGTGCTCAATACAATTATGGCTGAGGCTCTGTGTGATGCCTGCGATGAGTTGGAAAAGGCCAAGGACTTTGATGTGGCTGTCCATGATATGATTAAAAAACTTGCCATTGACCATCAGAGAATTGTCTTCAATGGCAACGGATACGGTGGAGAGTGGGTAAAGGAGGCAGAGAAACGTGGCTTGCCTAACATCACATCATTTGTAGATGCTATTCCTGCTCTTACAACAGATGCCAGCGTCAAGATGTTTGAGAAATTCAAGGTATTCTCAAAGGTAGAACTGGAGTCCCGTGCAGAGATTGAGTATGACCAGTATATCAAGACAATCAACATCGAGGCCCGCACTATGATAGACATGGCTTCTAAGCAGATTATTCCTGCTGTAATAAGCTACGCAACAGACCTTGGTGTTTCTGTAGGCACCATCGTAGATGCATGTCCTGAGGCAGATGTAAGCACACAGAAGGAGTTGCTCATAAAGGTTTCATCCCTCCTCAAGGAGACCAAGGATGCCCTTGCTGCATTGGAAGAGACCAACACAAGGATTCATAACATGAAAGCTGATTCTTGCAAAAAGGCAAACCTCTACAAAAAGGAAGTTATTCCTGCCATGGAAAACCTCCGCAGACCTGTAGATGCCTTGGAGATGATCGTAGACAAGGAAGCATGGCCAATGCCAAGTTACGGAGACATGATTTTTGAAGTATAAATAGACAAAAAGAAAGACTGTGGAGATTCCACAGTCTTTTTTGATTTGAATATTATTAAAGGATTTATTAAGGCCCCTCGGCCCCCTGTCCGGCATTTGGGTCTGGAACTGATGAGGTGCCATTTCCTATCAGGCCTGAGTTTGGCATAGGCTCACCACCATGTAGTGGGCAATACTGTCCAAAGGTGGCAGCATCAACCGAGAATGGCTCGTCCTCTGTGCCAACAGCACCGCCTACTATAAATACTCCTGAGAGATAAGGACAGCCTGATGTGGCAAACATGTGGCTCTGGGTACATACTGTACCAGCGTAGTGAACATCACAGTATTCTGTAGGCTCTGTTCCCTCCTCAAAGTATTCTGTGTAAACCTGAGAACCCCTAGGGTCATGCTCACAGATACCAGGAGCAGCCAACTTACCAGATTTTGCACAAACCTGGACCTCTACAATACCCTCAGGTCTTGTAAAGTCTTTGTAGGCAAGACCCTGGTGAATCCTTGACATAACAGCCTTCCAAATTACCTTGGAGTAGGTGGTGTAACTCTGTGGGGTATTGTCATCATAACCGCCCCAGATAACACCTGTGTAATATGGCGTAAATCCTGCAAAAACGGTGTCGCGGTTTTTGGTGGTGGTACCTGATTTACCAGCCACAGCCATTCCCTCAAAGTTAGCTTTGACACCAGTACCTTTTGTCATAACATCCAGCATGGCATTGGTGAGTAGCCATGCTGTGGTTTCTTTCAAAACCATCTTAGATGAGTTTTCTCTGTTGTCTAAGATTATATTTCCTTGATGGTCAACAACTGTGGTGTAGAAGATTGGCTCGTTGTACTGACCATGGTTTGCGATAGTTGAATAAGCGGTGGTTAGGTCCAAATTGGTGACACCATTTGTAATACCACCCAGGGCAAGGGAAGCATTGTTATCACCGTCTGTCAAAGTGGTGATACCAAGATTTTTGGCATATTGGAAACCAAGGCTTGTGCCCATGTCCTGCATAACTTCTACTGTAACAACATTTATAGAATTAGTTATTGCAGTACGGATATTGGTGAATCCCCTGTATTTGTCATCATAGTTTTTAAGTGGGGTGCCATCAGCATAGGTGGTTGGCATGTCATTTTCTACTGATGCCAGGGTCATACCGCCTGCATCAAGAGCGGCAGCATAACAACCTATGATCTTGAAAGTAGAACCAGGCTGACGGGTAATGCCTGTGGCTCTGTTAAGAGTCTTGGCAGCTTTTTTGTCACCTCGTCCACCAACCAGGGCAACCACCTGACCAGTTGAGTGGTCCATAATTGTCATAGCAGCCTGAGGCTGAAGGGTGTAGGTAACTGTCTCGCCCTCTATGGTGTCCCCCTCTTCCATAATTGCGGCCTTGTATTCTTCAATGGCAGCAGCGGCGTCTTCCTCTGTGTCAAATTCCAGGTTGTAGTTTTTGTTGCTGGCCTGGTAGTAGGAAAGCATTGTAACATCTGAGTAGTTTGCTGTGCTTCCGTCTGGCTTGGCAAGAGTCAGCCTGTATGAGAAGGAAATCTTTTCATTTCCCGCATAGTTGTCAGTGTTGTTAATCTCGTCCTCAACAATCTTTTGTATAGCAGAATCCTGAGTAGAGTAGATTGAAAGGCCACCTGAGTAAAGCAGTGAGTAAGCCTCTGTCTCAGAGAGCCCATTTTTATTTTGTAGGTCGTCGATGACCTGGTCAGTAAGAGCGTCTACAAAATAAGATGTAGAGGATGATGTCAGCTCTGTGTTGAGGACTGCAATCCTATCATAAACATCATCATCCATGGCCTCGTCGTATTGTGCCTGCTTGATGTAGCCCTGCTCTAACATGTTGTCCAAGACTTTTTTACGTCGCTTGCTATTATCATCTGGATGGGTGATTGGGTTAAACCTAGATGGGTTTTGGGTAATAGCAGCGATTACAGCAGATTCTGAAAGGGACAGGTCTGTAACAGACTTGTTAAAGTATCTCTCAGCCGCAGCCTCAACTCCTAGGGTATTTTGACCCAGGTTGATTGAGTTGAGATAATTCTCTAAGATAACCTCTTTTTCTGTGATTTTTTCCAATTGAACCGCCAGGTATTGCTCCTGAATCTTACGATTTAGGGAATCCATAAAGGTGTGCTCGGATGTCCATGTTGTAAAGTAGTTGTTTTTTAACAACTGCTGTGTAATGGTAGATGCACCCTGGGAGAAGTCAAAACCATTGGCTACGCCCTGGACAGCAGCACGGATAATACCCTGCACATCAATACCGTTGTGCTCATAAAAGCGCTCATCCTCAATGGCAACAAAGGCATGTTGCAGATCCTCAGGTATTGCCTTGAGCTTTACGTAGGTCCTATTGGCGCCAGATGAGGCCAGGGTCTCTATTTCGTGTCCATCAGAATCATATACTGTAGACATATATCCTGTAGGGGAAATGTCTATTGTGGATACATCTGGCAATTGGTCTATAAGTTTTTGTGCATAGAGGTAAGCAGTAATGCCGGTGGCCAGTACCACAGAAAGGATACAAATCAGAAAAACTCTGATGAGAGCCAGACCTGTGGCATGACGCTTTTTTTTGGAGCGTCTCGTCAACTGGGCAGCCTGCTTAGCCGCATTTTCTTTTCCGTAATTCATATGTACCTCCAAAATACAGACTTCATTATATCAAAATAATCACTTATAATAAACAAAAGTCTTCTTATTATAAGGGCTGAAAAATGTTAATAATTAATATTGAAAATATTGCAGGTATTTATGGCAGATAAAAATTACAGAATTTTATATAAGGGTGGCCAGGGAGAATTGGTAGAAAAGAAATCCCGTTTCATCGCCCACCTGTTCCCAGTCAATTCTGAGGAGGAGGCTGTAGACCACATCAATAGGATAAAAAAGGAATATTGGGATGCTAGACATAATTGCTCAGCATTTGTAATCGGAGACAACAACGAGATTAGCAGGTGCAATGACGATGGAGAGCCGGCCCAGACTGCAGGCCGCCCCATGCTGGATGTGCTCCTAAAAGAAAATATCCACAATTGCCTGGTGGTGGTTACAAGATATTTTGGAGGAGTCCTCCTGGGTACCGGTGGATTGGTAAGGGCCTATCAGGGTGCAGTAATAGAGGGCCTAAAGCAAAGCACCATTTTGGAGCCTGTGGAGGGGGCCATAGGAGATATCTCCACAGACTACAATGGCTACGCCAAAATAGAATACCTTTTAAGGGAAAGGGGCTTTGCAATTTTGAATACAGAATTTGGGGCTGATGTCCACATTTTTACAGCAGTTCCTGCAGAATCAATGGGAGAAATCGAGGTTGCCATAGCTGACAAAACCGCCGGAAAGGCAGGGCTTGTCTGGTCTGATCCTATCAAATATGCTTTCGATGGAAATGAATTAATAAAATTTTAAAAAAGGACTTGCACATTTAAAATCTATCCTTTATAATAGCATTCGTTGACGCGATAAAGCATAAACATTGGCCCATCGCCAAATGGTAAGGCAACGGACTCTGACTCCGTCATTTCAAGGTTCGAATCCTTGTGGGCCAGCTAAGACCTAAGCAGAAGCTTAGGTCTTTTTTCTATATATTGGGTTCTTGATTTTAGGAGGGTAATATTATGTATTCATACGACAGCCGTGTTTCCTACAGCCAGGTAGACAACAATCTAAATCTTACCTATTTTGATTTAGTTAACTACATGCAAAACTGCTCTTGTTTTCACTCTGATGATGAAAATGTTGGGGTATATTACCTGGCCCCGCTTTCTCTTGGCTGGTTCGTTACCACATATGAGATTCATATCAATAGAATGCCTCGCTACAGCGAAAAGATTTTGGTTAAGACCTGGCCATACCAGGTGAGAGGTATGATGGCTAGACGTATGTATTCTCTGGAGACCATGGATGGGGAGGTTCTAGTTTATGCAGATTCTCTGTGGGTCCTTATGAATCTGGAAAAATTAAAGCCATCCCGTCTTACAGATGAGATTGTAAATGCATATCCTTTGGATGAAAACTTGCCTGAATTTAATTTTGACAGGGCAAAACTTTCATACTCAGGAGATGGAAAATTAGTCGGAGAATTTACTGTTACCCAAAATCATATAGATACAAACAGTCACATGAATAATTCTTACTATATTGATGTGACCAGGAAATTTCTCCCGGTGGAGAATTTCAACACAATACATGTTAACTACAAAAAGGCAGCATTACTATTTGATACCTTACAGGTATATTTGGTAGAATTAGAGACAGGTTATCGGGTTATCCTAATGAAGGATGATCAGGTTTATACCATAGTGGAGTACAAAGAATGAAATTAGGTGAAATACAAGAATTAAAGGCGGAGAAAAAGGTGGATTTTGGCCTCTATCTCACAGATGGCAAGGAGAGGGTCCTACTTCCTAAAAAGCAGGTGCCTGAAAATATTGCTATTGGCGATAGGATAAAGGTTTTTATCTACAAAGATTCCGATGATAGGCTTATTGCCACAGTCAACCAGCCAAAACTGATTATGGGTCAGTACGCTCCTCTCACTGTTAGCCAGATTAATAAGGTGGGAGCATTCTTAGACTGGGGATTGGAAAAAGACCTTTTCTTACCTTTCAAGGAGATGACGAGAAAGCCTGTTGAGGGCGACGAGATTCTCGTTAGATTATACATAGACAAAAGCCAGAGGCTATGTGCCTCTATGAAACATATATATGACCTCTTATCTAAAAATCCCCCATATGCAGTAGGGGATGAGGTCTCAGCCAGAATTTACGAGTTTGGCCATGACTTTGGCACCTTCGTAGCCCTGGATGACAAATATTCTGCTATGATTCCTCGCCATGAGGATGTGAGCAAGTACAGAATTGGCGATGTGATTATGGTCAGGGTCACCGGCATCAAAGAGGATGGCAAAGTCGATGTTACTATCAGGGACAAGGCATATGTACAGATAGATGAGGATGCCCAGGCCCTCCTAGACTTGATCGACAGTTACGCCGGGGTTCTCCCTTTTACAGAAAAGGCCAACCCTGAGGTTATTAAAAGAGAGACAGGACTGAGCAAGGCGGCATTTAAAAGAGCGGTAGGTCGCCTGTACAAGGAGAGACTGATTTCTCTAGAGGACGGAAAAATCCGCAGGATTTAAATCATACACACAAAGGGAGGTAATATCATGAAAAAAGTAATATCTACGAACCAGGCACCAGCAGCAATTGGACCATATTCTCAGGCTATTGTAGTTAATGATATGGTTTACACATCAGGTATCATTCCTGTGGACCCAGAGACTGGTATTATTCCAGAGGGTGCAGCTGCTCAGGCGGACAGAGTATTCAAGAGCATGTCAGCCCTTTTAGAGGAGGCTGGTTCTTCTATGGCAAATGTTGTCAAGACTACAGTATTCATCAAGAATATGGATGATTTTGCTGCAATCAACGAAGTATATGCCAAATATTTTCCAGAGCCATTTCCCTCTAGATCTTGCATAGAGGTTGCTCGTATTCCAAAGGACGTATTGTTGGAAGCAGAGGCAATCGCAACTATTAAATAATTTAGGCAGGACAGGTTATGATTTATGATTTGCTAATTATTGGAGCAGGACCAGCAGGGCTTACTGCAGGCATCTATGCCAAGAGAGCAGGCCTTAGTGTCCTGATTTTGGATAGCAGTCCTATTAGCGGCGGCCAGATTCTCAACACCTATGAGATAGACAACTATCCTGGTATACCCGGCGTTAGCGGGGCAGACCTGGGCAAGAAAATGAGAGACCACTGTGACAGGCTGGGGGTAGAGTTTGCCAAGGGTAGGGTGTCTTCCATTGTAGACAATGGTGATGTCAAGGAAGTACTTAGCAAAAAAGAAAACTATGAGGCCAGGGCAGTGATAATTGCCACTGGAGCCAGCAACAAAAAACTGGGATGCCCTGGGGAGGAAGAATTCTCAGGCATGGGTGTGTCCTATTGTGCAACCTGCGACGGCGCTTTTTTTAAGGACAAGACTGTGGCAGTTGTAGGGGGCGGAGACGTGGCATTAGAGGATGCCCTCTATCTGGCCCGGGCCAGCAAAAAGGTTTATCTGATCCACCGCAGAGACCAGTTTAGGGGCACAAAGGTACTAGCGGATGAGGTGATGGCTTGTCCAAACATAGAGCTTGTTATGGATTCTGTAGTATCAGAAATCAAAGGCCAGGTGTCTGTGGATTCCCTTAGGATTTCCAATGTAAAAACAGCTGAGGAATCAATACTTGCCGTGGATGGAATCTTTGTTGCTGTAGGTACTGTGCCTAATACTGGTTCTATCTCTGGCATGCCTAATCTTGACGAAAGAGGTTATATCATTGCCGATGAGACCTGTGTCACCAGCATTCCTGGCATATTTGCCGCAGGGGATATTAGGACAAAGCAGCTACGCCAAATCACCACAGCCACAGCGGATGGAGCCAATGCTGTGACTTCTGTCCAGAGGTATTTTCAGGCCTAGGACATTTGGGACATCATTTCAAGAACTAAAATGTTACAAATATTAAAAGGGCTTTTTTGCCGATTTTACGACCTTGACATATATCTGATTACATAATATAATGTCTTCAGTTGTAACAAGTTTGTAACAATTTGGAGGTTTTATTACAATAATGACAACAAATATGAAAATGGCTATCAGCTACTCCATTGCAGCCCTGGCTGTTGTGGGCAGTATATCTCTTACCAGTACTGCTGCTTCAGTTACTGCAGGCGCAAGTGCTATCTCTAGCACCACAGGAGAAAACGAGGCTACACAGTTTTCTACCTACGCCGGAGTTTCCTTAGCCGTCAATGATATATTAAAAGATGCAACTCTTATTGCAGCAGAATCTCAGCTGGCAGAGAATGCTATCGAGGAAGTAGCGGTGGGACCTGACAGCGAGTATGAGAATATTGCAATTGCCCAGGTAGACAATTATGTTTACATCCGAGCAGAGGCTACATCAGACAGCGATTACGTTGGAAAACTTTATGATAATTCAGCAGCCACAGTCCTTGAGACAGTTGAGGCCAGCGATGGCACATGGCTCAAGATTACATCTGGCGATGTTACAGGATATGTAAAGAGCGAGTTTGTTGTTCAAGACAACATGGATTTGGCAAAAGAGGTATCTACTAGATTTGCCACTGTCACAACCGAGACTCTTTATGTTAGAGAAGAGCCTACTACAGATGCCGATATCATCGATCTGCAGCCACTGGGAGATGACCTGGTAGTTGTAGATGAGGAGGATATTGATTCTGGTTGGGTAAAGGTTACCTGTAATGCAGGTGACGGATACGTTAGCACAGATTACGTTACAATCCATACAGAGTTTACAGTTGCTGAGTCAAAGGAAGCAGAAGAGGCTCGTATAGCAAAAGAAGAGGCAGCTAAAAAGGCAGCCAAAGAGGCGGCTAAAAAGGCGGCAGCTTCATCATCTTCTTCTAGTGCTCCTGCAGCAGCATCAAATAAGTCATATTCTGCACCTTCTGGATCAGATGGTAGTTCGGTAGTTGCATATGGTGCTCAGTTCGTTGGTAACCCATATGTATATGGCGGCACATCTCTTACAAATGGTACAGACTGCTCAGGATTTGTTATGAGTGTTTACTCAGCATTTGGCGTTAGCCTTCCACATTCATCATCTGCTGACCGCAGTGTTGGTTATGGTGTATCTTATGAGGAAATGCAGCCTGGAGATATTGTATGTTACTCAGGCCATGTTGGTATCTATGCAGGTAATGGACAGTTACTTCACGCATCTACCCGCAGGACAGGTATTACATACTCAAATGTTAATTACAAAAAGATTCTTGCTATTCGTAGAATCTTCTAATAAAAGGGGCTTAAAGCACCAGCGTTTGCTGGTGCTTTTTTTAGTTTTTTGTGACTAATTTAAAATGTCTGAAAATTTATATAGGGCCTTTGATCGAGTTTTTAATAAAAATGCACAAAAGTATTACAGGCAAGTTTCGAAATAATAGACGGAAACGAAAATATGTAAAATAGTTTATAGGGGGATGTGTGGATAAAAGGTAGAATTTTAGGCACTTGTCAACTATTTATCCACTTTATCCACCGAAAACTGAAAATTAAATCAAAAGTTATCCACATTGCAAAAGAAAATCCGTTCTGTTAGAAATGGCTAAAAGTTGTAAAAATTAATAAATTGGTTGACAAGAGAATTGCCTAACAATTTCTTAACATATCTGTATATTATCGGAAAATAGTCTGTCACAATTAGATTATTCCGCATATTTTCCTGCAAATAATGGACAGATGCAAGAAAATTTGTATTATTCAAAGAATATGGGGCGGGGTTTTCAGCTGCCAGCTACTTTTAGCCTAACAATTTGCATAAAAAACAATCAGTTTACTATTTCATTTTTTGTCTAATTATATTAGAATTAGTATAAGTTATGTGAATTTGTGTAAAAAAATACTTTGTGCATTGTCTATATTGCATAGAGGATGCCAGAGGTTGGTTATTTACATTTCTTTTAGGAGGTAATCCATATGATTTCCAATCAGATCATGCAGAATACTATAGAGGGTCTGCATCAGCTGACAAAGATTGATCTGGCAATATTAGACTCTGATGGTCTTCCATGTGCTCAGACATTCCAAGATACTGCTTCTTACAAGGAGGCTGTTACCAGTTTTGCAGTGTCGGACGCAGAGAGCCAGGTCGCATTTGGATGTCATTTTTTCAAGGTCTTTGACGATCAACAGCTGGAGTTTATAGTATTGGCCAAAGGGGACGATGAAGAGGCTTCTACAGTTGGAAAGATTGCCGCATTCCAATTAAAGGAACTGATGGTGGCATACAAGGAGAGATTTGATAAAGACAACTTTATTAAAAACCTTCTCCTGGACAATTTGCTTTTGGTAGACATCTACAACAGATCTAAAAAACTCCACGTGGATGTTAATGCAAGACGTGTTGTTATGATTGTTGAGGTTGGCCCGGAAAAGGACGGAGATGAGCTTGATAGAGTTCGCTCAGTCTTTGGAGGCAAGACAAAGGACTTTGTCACAGCCGTTGATGAGCATAATATAATAGTAGTCAAGGAATTGGCTGAGGGTGACAACTATGAGGACATAGACAAGATTGCCGCAGTTATCATTGATGCCTTCCATGACAAAGACCAGAGAGAGATTAGAGTTTCTTATGGTACAGTAGTTGGTGAGATAAAAGAGGTTTCTCGCTCATACAAAGAAGCCAACATGGCTATGGATGTAGGCAAGATATTCTTCGCAGACAAAAAGATTATTGCGTATTCAGCCCTTGGAATCGGAAGACTTATCTACCAGTTGCCTATTCCGCTTTGCAAGATGTTTATTTCAGAGATTTTCGAAAACAAGTCACCAGATGACTTTGACGAGGAGACTCTTACAACTATAAATAAATTCTTCGAAAACAGCTTAAATGTTTCTGAGACATCTAGACAGTTATACATTCACAGAAACACCCTTGTTTACAGACTAGACAAGTTGGAGAAGAGCACAGGTCTTGACCTTAGAGTGTTTGAGGATGCCATCACATTCAAGATTGCTCTTATGGTTGTAAAGTACATGAAATATATGGAAGATGAGAAATTCTAATAGACAGCGGTGTTAATTTCATTTGAAGGCTCAGTGTTTGGGGGCCTTCAAATTTCATGTTTACACATAGATAAAGAGAGGTAATTGTTTTGATAAGATTAGACCATGTTAGCAAGTCATATGAGGCAGGCAGCCCTGCTCTTGATGATGTTACTATACATATTGATCCAGGCGAATTCGTCTTTATAGTGGGAGACTCTGGCTCAGGAAAGTCTACACTGATTAGACTTTTGTTAAAGGAATTGGAGCCTACTAAGGGCAAAATCTACATTAATGGCCAGGATCTAAAAAAGGTCACCCATAAAAAGATTCCTATGTACAGAAGAAACGTAGGAGTAGTATTCCAGAGTTTTAGACTGTTGCCAGACAGAAATGTCTATGACAATGTTGCCTTCGCCCTCAAAGTCGTGGAGGCTCCTAACAAGGACATAAAAAAGAAGGTCCCTTTCATGCTTTCTCTGGTGGGACTTGCCGCAAAATACAAGTCTAAGCCTAATCAACTCTCAGGTGGAGAACAGCAGCGTGTTGCCATTGCAAGAGCCCTTGTCAATGACCCAAAGATTCTTTTGGCAGACGAGCCTACTGGAAACTTGGACAATACCAACGCTTGGGAAATTATGAAATTAATGGAAGAGATAAATCAGCGTGGTACAACTGTTGTGGTTGTTACCCACAATATGGAAATAGTCAAGGCTATGAATAAACGAGTTATCACAATCAAAAAGGGCGTGGTAGTCAGCGACGTTGGAGGTGATAACTATGAAGATTAGTACACATGCATACAATGTGGGCCAGGGTATGAAAAACGTTTGGAGAAACAAACTATTCTCACTGGCCTCAATAGCCACAATGACAGCCTGCATTTTCCTTTTTGGTATTTTTTATGCTCTGGGAGCAAACTTTAGCCAGATGCTTAAATCTGCTGAGGAGGGGGTTGCAGTTACAGTATTTTTCAATGAGGGAATCACCCAGGGTGAGATTGATGCCATCGGCCAAGAGATAGGCAAAAGGGCTGAGGTGTCTCATTTTAATTTCGTATCTGCCGATGATGCTTGGGCTAGTTTCCAGGAGGAATATTTTAATGGAAACGAGGAATTGGCAGCAGGTTTTGCGGATGACAATCCTCTTGCAAATTCAGCCAACTACGAGATTTACCTAAATGATGTTTCTATGCAGCCTACCTTAGTAAAGTTCCTAGAGGGACTGGACGGGGTTAGACAAGTTAATCAGTCAGAGGTTGCAGCCAAGACACTTACAGATATTAACGGGGCAATCACCGTTATTTCTCTTGGAATAATCGCTATTCTTTTAGGCGTATCAGTATTCCTTATTTCCAATACTGTTATGGTAGGCATCTCTGTCCGCAAGGAGGAGATTGCAATTATGAAACTTATTGGAGCCAAGGATGCCTTTGTTAGGCAACCATTTGTTGTAGAGGGTATTTTAATTGGATTTATCGGTTCGGCTATACCACTTGTACTTTTATATTTCCTGTACGGAAGGATAATTGTTTATATGTCGTCTGAGTTCAATTTCCTCAGCAGCATGGTTACATTTATTCCGGTGGACGTAATATTTAAGACCCTTATCCCGGTATCACTCATTCTTGGTATTGGAATTGGTTGGTTGGGATCTAGAATCACTTTACACAAACATTTGAGGGTATAGATACATGAACGAAGAATTTTATCAGGGACCTACATATATTCCGGAGCAGGTTCCCCCATACATAAAACCTAAAAAGAAGACATGGCCAATTGTTTTGGCCGGATGCATTGGCCTTTTGGCCGGCGTAGGCATTACCATGCTGGTTGTACTAGTTAAACTGGGTAGCATGTATAGTTTTGAGGATACTGATGCCACAAATGTTATCCAAGATTTAAAGGGAGATAACTATTCTGGTGATGGCCTTTCAAAATTGGATACACTTATTACAGTTCTCCAGGAATTTTATTACAAGGATGTGGATGATGAGACCCTTGTGAATGGTATGTATAAAGGCTTGGTAGAAAGCCTAGAGGACCCATACAGTGCATACTATACTCCTGAGGAATATCAAGAGTTAATGACAGATTTGACTGGTAACTATGCTGGAATCGGAGCCCTTCTTCAAAAGGACGTGGAGTCAGGCTCTGTTACCATTACAAAGGTTTATTCTGGCACTCCTGCTGAGGAGGCAGGACTGTTGGCTGGAGACCAAATTGTAGCTGCAGATGAATTCCAGGCAGTGGATGAGGAATTGGACGAGTTTGTTCAGCACATCAGAGGAGAGGAGGGCACAGATGTTGTTCTCACAATTCTCAGAGATGATCAGACTACAGAGTATACAGTTACAAGAGCAATAGTTTCGGCGCCTACAGTTGAGTACCAGATGCTTGACGGCAACATTGGATACATCGCTCTTTCTCAGTTTACAGATACTACCTATAAAGATTTTGTAGCAGCCTATGAGGATCTTGAGAGTCAGGGCATGACAGCAGTTGTTTTTGATATGAGAAATAATGGCGGCGGCCTCCTGGATTCTGTAGTAGATATTCTTGATTATCTCCTGCCAGAGGGCACTGTGGTTTACACTGAGGACAAGCGTGGAAACAGAGAGGACTTTACATCAAAGGGATCCACCTACAAGGACATTCCTATGACGGTCCTCACCAATGAATACACAGCCTCAGCAGCAGAGATATTTACAGGTGCCATCAGGGACTATGACTACGGCACCATAATTGGTACCAATACCTTTGGCAAGGGAATCGTCCAGTCCACAATTCCACTCCAGGATGGTTCGGCAATAAAACTGACTACACAGACATATTACACACCTAGCGGTGAGTGCATCCATGGTGTTGGCATTGCTCCAGATATTGAGTTGGAATATGAATTTACAGGAGATGAGGATCAGGCTTACAGCGTTGAGTTCGACAACCAGATCCAAAAGGCTATAGAGGTTTTGTCCAAGTAATTGGGCGCCAGATTTGAAAAGAGGTGATTTCGTGATAGAACTTGATCAGTTCAAACAGCGCTTGTTAGCGCAAAGCAATTCTATGACGGAAGTGAGGGATTCACTTTGACACTGCCGGCAAAAAGGCACGTATAGAAGAGCTTGAACGAGAGATGGAGGCCCCAGATTTCTGGCTGGATGCTACTGCCTCCACAGAAAAGATGAAAATGCTTAAATCGATGAAAGATGATGTATCTGTCATTGATAAATTGGAGTCTTTATATCAGGAAATACTAGATTATATTGAACTTGGAAATGAGGAAGAGGACCCAGAAATTGTAGAGACTGTTGGTCTTCTTCTGGAAGAATACGAAACAGATTTGGAAAAACTTCGCATGAAGACCCTCCTTTCTGGGGAGTATGATGGACTTAATGCAATTGTCACCCTCCATTCTGGAGCAGGTGGCGTGGAGGCCTGTGACTGGGTATCTATGCTTTACAGGATGTACAGTCGCTGGGCTAACGACATGGGATTTGCATTGGAGGAATTAGACTTTCTCGAGGGAGACGAGGCCGGTATCAAATCAGTTACCTTCCAAGTCAACGGGGAGAATGCCTACGGATACCTTAAATCAGAAAAGGGAATCCACAGGCTGGTTAGAATTTCTCCATTTAACGCCCAGGGCAAGAGACAGACTTCCTTTGCGTCCTGTGATGTTATGCCTGATATTGAGGAGGATGTAGATGTAGAAATCAGAGATGAGGACATCCGAGTTGATACATACAGGTCCAGCGGTGCAGGTGGTCAGCATATTAATAAGACTTCTTCTGCAATTAGAATTACCCACTTCCCTACGGGAATTGTTGTTACCTGTCAGAATGAAAGGTCACAGCATATGAATAAGGATAAGGCTATGCAGATGTTAAAAACCAAACTCCTGCTTTTAAAGCAAGAAGAAAATGCTGCAAAGGCCAGCGGCATCAGAGGTGAGGTGGCAGACATTGCCTGGGGTAATCAGATTCGCTCCTATGTCCTCCAGCCATACACCATGGTCAAAGATTTGCGCACCGGAGAGGAGTCTGGAAATGCGGGTATGGTCTTAGATGGCAAGATTACTCCATTTATGAATGGGTATTTGAAATGGCTGTCCTTGGGCTGTCCAGACCGTGGAGCCCTTGACGAGGGCTAAAAGCCGTCAAATTAAATGAAAATTATATAAATAATTTGAATATTTATTATAGCTTTTACTTGAAATAGGTAGTCGACAATGTTATTATCTTTGAAGCGTGTACAAATGTATTTGTGCTAAAGACACTTTGGAGGAGATATGGCAGAGAAGACTACCTATTTTGTTTTAAAAGAAAAGGCTGTTCCTGAGGTTTTACTAAAGGTGGTAGCAGCTAAAAAACTTATTGATACAGGCAAGTGTGAATCTGTCCAGGATGCCACTGAGCAAGTGGGCATCAGTAGAAGTTCATTTTACAAATATAAGGATGATATATTTCCATTTCACGAGGATACAAAGGGCAAAACCATCAATATGGTTATTCAACTGGAGGATGAGCCGGGAATCCTTTCTAGGGTTTTGGATGAAATTGCTAGTTCTCATGTAAATATTCTCACTATCCACCAAAGTATTCCGGTAAATGGCTTTGCAACGCTTACCCTATCAGTAGATGTATTAGAGGATTCTGGAGATTTTTCAGAATTGGTAAGTTACATTGAAAACATGGATGGGGTTCACTACGTAAAAATTTTAGCAAGGGAGTAAGGCAATGAAAGTAGCAATTATGGGATATGGAACAATCGGTTCCGGAGTAGCAAAAGTACTTGATGTAAATAGAGATGTTATTGCAGACCATCTTGGGGATACCTTAGATCTTAAATATATTCTGGATCTGAGAGATTTTCCAGATGATCCTCACAAGGACTTGTTTGTAAAAGACTATATGGATATTGTAAATGACAGCGAGGTACAAATCGTTGTTGAGACAATGGGTGGTGTAAACCCTGCCTATGAATTTGTAAAGGCAATGCTTTTAGCAGGCAAGTCAGTTACCACTTCAAACAAGGCTCTGGTTGCAGACAAGGGTGTAGAACTGACAAAGATTGCAGCCGAGCATAATTGCAATTTTGTATTTGAAGCAGCCGTAGGCGGCGGTATTCCTATTATTCGTACAATCAATGCCTGCCTTACTGCAGATATAATAGAGGAAGTATCAGCCATCTGTAATGGAACTACCAACTACATGCTGACAAAGATGGAAAAGAATGGTAGCGACTACGCAGATGTTTTAAAGGAGGCCCAGGACCTGGGCTATGCAGAAAAAGACCCTACAGCAGATGTAGAGGGCTTTGATAGTTGCCGCAAGATTGCTATCCTTACTTCTCTTATCACAGGACATCAGGTAAAATTTGAAAAGATTCCTACTCAGGGAATCAGCAAGATTTCTGCTGTAGATTTCAAATATGCAAAGGCTATGAACAGGTCTATCAAACTCCTTGCTAGGGCAGTAAAGACCGGCGACACATACACCTGCCGAGTTGCACCATTTATGCTGCCTGAGGACCACACCCTTTTCCATGTTTCTGGTGTTATGAATGCAGTATATATTAGGGGTAACATGTTGGGAGACTCTATGTATTATGGTGCAGGAGCAGGATCTCTTCCTACAGCCAGCGCAGTTGCTGCTGACATGGTATTCCTTGCTAGAAATACAAATAGGGTTGTACCTGTAAAATGGGATGAGCAGGAGCTTGCCATCGGTGACAACATGGCAGAGACTTATAGATTCTTTGTTAGAACTGGGGCATCTCAGTCTGAGATTGAAGAGGTCTTTGGCAATGTAGAATATGCAAACCTTGATTTAGACGACGAGACAGGCTTTGTTACTGAAATGATTTCTGAGTCTTCCTTTGAGCAGCTTAGCAAATCACTTGGAGAGATTAAATCATACATTAGATTAGCATAAGGGAGGACGAAATGTACGTTACTTGTTTAGATTTAGAGGGTGTTTTAGTTCCTGAGATTTGGATTGCCTTTGCTGAGGCAACAGGTATACCTGAACTTAAAAAGACAACAAGGGATGAGCCAGACTACGACAAATTGATGAATTATAGAATTGGCATTTTGAAGGAGCATGGTCTTGGGCTGAAAGAAATTCAGGATACAATTGCTACTATTGACCCATTGCCAGGGGCAAAAGAGTTTTTAGATAAACTGAGAGCAAATGGTCAGGTCCTTATCTTAAGTGACACCTTCTCACAGTTTGCTGGACCGCTGATGAAAAAGCTGGGTTATCCTACAATTTTTTGCAACGAACTGGTGGTGGCAGAGGATGGAGAAATCACTGGCTTTAAGATGCGCTGTGAAAACAGCAAGCTTACTACAGTAAAATCACTGCAGGCTTGTGGCTTTGACACAATTGCCTCAGGAGATAGTTTCAATGACCTTGCTATGATAAAGGCTTCCAAGGCAGGCTTTTTGTTTAGGTCTACAGATGCCATCAAAAAGGACTATCCAGAGTTTCAGGCCTTTGAAGACTATGATGATTTATATGATGCCATCATGGCAGCCCAGAAATAATTTTTTTAGTAATTATCCATATAGCACAGGGTATATCCCTGTTGCTATTTGGTAAAATGTGATGTATTATATCAATAGAAATAAAGATTGCCCGTGAGAGTAGAGGATGTGGCTGAGGAGAGCAAGTATATTGCTATGCACAGACATCTTCTTTTTTTATGCCTAATCTTATGGGCCAGGAGAGGATTTATGAGGGGAGAATTCATAGAAAAACTTGAAAATAATCCTATAATCGCCGCGGTAAAAGATGATAAGGGGCTAAAAAAGGCCCTATCAACAGAATGCGAGATTATTTTCATCTTATATGGAGACCTTTGTAGCATTCCAGAAATTGTGGCAAAGGTAAAGGATGCAGGTAAACTTGCCATGGTCCACATTGATTTAATCGTGGGATTAAATAATACAAAGGATGTAGCGGTAGAGTTTATTAAAGAAAACACAAGAGCAGATGGAATTATTACCACAAAGGCTAATCTAATTGGCAAGGCAAAGGTCCTGGGACTTTACACAATCCTTAGATATTTTGTTATAGATTCCATGGCTCTAGTAAATATTGAAAAACAGGATGGCCATGGCCAGGCGAGACCTGATGTAATCGAAATACTGCCAGGTATCCTGCTTCCAAAAATTATCAAAAAGATTAAGACCATCAGCCGGGTACCGGTTATAGCGGGAGGTCTTATCTCAGACAAAGAAGATGTTATGAATGCCCTAAACAATGGACTTTTGGCAGTGTCCACCACCAATGAAGAGGTTTGGGATCTTTGATTCATATATGTTAGTAAAGGAGAATAGTAATGGCAAAATATATTATGGCCTTGGATTCAGGCACAACAAGCAATAGATGTATCCTCTTTGATGAAAAGGGAGATATGTGCTCAGTTGCTCAAAAAGAGTTTACCCAGTTTTTCCCACAGCCGGGTTGGGTAGAGCATGATGCAAACGAGATTTGGCAGACCCAACTTTCTGTTGCAAGAGAGGCTATGGCAAAAATTGGAGCCCAGGCTGCTGATATTGCTGCAATTGGTATTACAAACCAAAGAGAGACTGTGATTGTTTGGGATAGGGCCACAGGCCAGCCGGTTAGCCATGCTATTGTTTGGCAGTGCAGACGTACAGCGGATTTCGCCGAGGAGATGAAAAGAAAAGTCCCAGGCATAGTTGAAAAATTCCAATCAAAAACCGGTTTAAAGTTTGACCCATATTTCTCAGGCACAAAGATCCGCTGGATCCTTGATAATGTGGAGGGTGCGCGAGAAAGGGCAAACCGAGGCGAGCTTTGTTTTGGAACAGTAGACTCTTGGCTTATATACAAACTGACAAAGGGAAAGGTCCATGTGACAGACTATTCAAATGCCAGCCGCACCTTACTCTTTAATATAAACAGTCTGGAGTGGGATGATGAGCTTTGCTCTATCCTGGATATTCCAAAGTCCATGTTGCCGGAGGTAAAGCCATCCTCATTTGTCTATGGCTACTCTGACCCAGAGTTTTTTGGGGGAGAAATCCCAATCGCCGGCGCAGCAGGAGACCAGCAGGCAGCCCTCTTTGGACAAACCTGCTTTAGTGAGGGAGATGCAAAAAACACCTATGGTACAGGATGTTTTATGCTAATGAACACAGGAGAGAAACCAATATTCTCAAAGAATGACCTGCTGACTACCATAGCCTGGGGCCTGGACGGCAAAGTTACCTATGCCCTGGAGGGATCTGTGTATGTGGCAGGAGCCGCGATCCAGTGGTTGAGAGACCAACTAAAGGTGGTGGATTCCTCCCCTGATTCAGAATATTTTGCCACAAGAGTGGATGACACAAATGGCTGCTATGTGGTGCCAGCCTTTACAGGTCTTGGGGCTCCATACTGGGACCCATATGCAAGAGGAGCAATCCTGGGTCTGACTAGAGGTGTTAACAAATACCACATTATCAGGGCCACATTAGAGTCCCTGGCCTATCAGACCTATGATGTTTTGCATGCAATGGAATTGGACTGCGGCAAGCGCCTCACTAGTCTAAAGGTGGACGGTGGCGCTTCCAATAATTCATTCCTTATGCAGTTCCAGTCAGACATTATCAATACTGATGTTGTTAGACCTTCCTGTGTGGAGACGACAGCCATGGGTGCAGCCTATCTGGCAGGCCTGGCGGTTGGCTATTGGAACAGCAAGGAGGATGTTGTCAAAAACTGGACCGTGGGCAGACAGTTCCAGCCTGAGATGTCAGAAGAGGTCAGGACTAAATGCCTGAGGGGATGGGCCAAGGCTGTTGCCTGCACCAGAGATTGGGCAAGGGACTAATATAGTCAAAAATTTAATAGATACCATGAGATTAGAGTCGGTAAAAGGGCAGCCTAGGCTGTTTAGTTTTGCCGACTTTTTTTATTTAACGAAAAACACATAATTTTGACCTAGACTATTAAGAGATAAAAGATAAAAAAGGAGAAAGACTATGCATGATCTAATAATAATTGGAGCAGGGGTTTCAGGAGCAGCCATTGCCCGAGAATTATCTAAATACAAACTGGACGTGTGCGTCTTGGAAAAGTGCCAGGACTTGTGCGAGGGTACCTCAAAGGCAAATTCTGGTATAGTCCACGCAGGTTATGATGCCACCCCTGGCAGCCTAAAGGCAAAACTCAATGTCAGGGGCAATGAGATGATGACAGAATTATGCAAAGATTTGGATATTCCTTTTAAGCGAAACGGCTCCCTTGTAGTATCCATCCACAAGGAGACTGTAGATGGCCTAAAGGACCTCTATGACAGGGGCATCCAAAACGGGGTAAAGGGCATGAAAATTTTAAGCCGGGAGGAGGCCTTACAATTGGAGCCAAATCTTTCCGACCAGGTCCAGGGGGCCCTCCTAGCCGAGACTGCAGGAATTATTTGCCCATTCAAACTAAACATTGCCATGGCAGAAAATGCCAATGTTAACGGGGTGGAATTTAGGTTTAACACCAGGGTGGAAGACATAAAAAAAGACCAAGAGGGCCTGTGGCACATCAGGACCAACAATGGAGAATACATCTGCAAATATATAGTAAATGCAGCAGGTGTATATGCTGGGGATATTCATAATATGGTCAGCCAGGACAAGATGAGCATCACCCCAAGGCGAGGGGACTATTGCCTGCTGGACAAGGAGGCAGGAGGTCATGTGAGTCACACTATATTCCCTCAGCCTACAAACCTCGGCAAAGGTGTATTGGTATCACCTACTGTCCACGGCAATTTGATTGTGGGACCAACTGCTATTGATATTGATGACAAAGAGGCCACAGCCACCAGTCAAGAGGGGATCAATATTCTCATTGAAAAGGCATCTGACCATGTGAAAGATCTGCCTATGCGAAAGGTGATTACCTCCTTTGCAGGGCTGAGGGCCCACGGCACAAAAGGGGATTTCATAATCCAGGAAGTAAAGGATGCCCCAGGATTTATAGACTGCGCTGGCATAGAATCCCCAGGCCTTACATCCTCACCGGCGATTGGAGAAATGGTGGCAAATCTTTTAGTGGAAAAGTTGGACCTAAAAAAGAAGGAAAAGTGGATAGGTACAAGAAAAGATATTTTAAATCCAGCAGAACTTTCCCTGGAGGAAAGAAATGAATTAATAAAGAAAAATCCAGCCTACGGCAATATTGTCTGCAGATGCGAATCAATCTCTGAGGGAGAGATTATTGACGCTATCAGGAGGCCGCTGGGGGCCAGGACTTTGGACGGCATAAAGCGCAGGACCAGGGCCGGCATGGGCAGGTGCCAATCAGGTTTTTGCTCACCAAAGACCATGGAGATATTACACAGAGAATTAGGCCTGGCATATGAGGAAATAGAAAAGAGTGGCCCAGGCTCTGAGATTGTCCTTGAGCGCACAAAAAATCAGAAGGGAGGAAACTACTAATGCAGACATACGATATTGTAATAATCGGCGGCGGACCTGCTGGGCTGGCAGCTGCCATATCAGCGAGAAAAACTGGTGTAGAATCTATCCTCGTTCTGGAGAGGGATAAGGAACTGGGGGGAATCTTGAATCAGTGTATCCACAATGGCTTTGGCCTCCACACTTTCAAGGAGGAACTTACTGGGCCGGAATATGCATATAGATTTGTAGAGCAGGTTCTGGCAGAAAATATAGAGTACAGGCTCAACACCATGGTGATGGATATCTCATCTGACAGGGTGGTTACCGCCATGAGCAAAGAGGATGGCATGTACCAAATCAAGGCGGGGGCTATCATCCTTGCCATGGGCTGTCGCGAGCGGCCAAGGGGAGCATTAAATATACCAGGGTACAGACCTGCAGGAATATTCTCCGCAGGCACAGCCCAGCGCCTGGTAAATATAGAAGGCTATCTGCCAGGGCGGCAGGTAGTAATATTAGGGTCTGGTGATATTGGGCTAATTATGGCCCGCCGCATGACCTTAGAGGGGGCAGAGGTAAAGGTGGTGGCAGAACTTATGCCATATTCAGGCGGACTAAAGAGAAATATAGTCCAGTGTTTGGACGACTTTGGTATCCCCCTTAAACTGAGTCACACGGTTGTGGACATAGAGGGCAAGGACCACATATCCGCAGTTACCATTGCAGCAGTTGATGACAGGGGCAAACCGATTCCCGGCACGGAGGAGAGGTACAGTTGCGACACCCTTCTGCTCTCCTGCGGACTCATCCCGGAGAATGAATTGTCGAGGACAGCAGGTGTTGAGATGAACCCTGTTACAAGCGGACCCATAGTAAATGAATCCCTGGAGACAAATATTCCAGGCATCTTTGCTTGTGGCAATGTTTTGCATGTCCATGACCTGGTGGACTATGTGTCAGAGGAGGCTGGTAGGGCAGGAAATGCAGCAGCAAAATTTGTTATGGGGCAATTGCCTGCTGACAAGGGAAAGCCAGTTGAAATCAAGGCCTGTGATGGTGCAAGATACACAGTTCCATCCACAATCGACATTGATAGAATGGATGATAAAATGACCCTTAGATTTAGGGTTGGGGCTGTGTACAAAGATTCCTATGTGTCTGTTTACTTTGATGATGAAAGGGTAATGCACAACAAGAAAAGGATTATGGCTCCAGGAGAGATGGAACAGGTTATCCTGCTCAAAGACAAACTGGTAGCAAAGCCACACCTTAAGACAATCACTGTAAAAATTGAGGCCCAGTAGTGTAGGAGGCAGATTATGGAAAAAAGAGAATTAACTTGCATTGGCTGCCCTATGGGTTGCCAAATAACAGTAGAGTTGGAGGATGGCCAGGTCCTGTCGGTGGCAGGAAATACCTGCGGCATCGGTGACAAGTATGCCAGAAATGAGGTAACCCATCCTGAGAGAACCGTTACATCCACAGCCATAGTTGTAGGAGGACAGGGCCCCAGGGCTTCTGTAAAGACTAAGGGCAATGTGCCAAAGGACAAGATTGCTGATGTTATGAAAGAAATTGATGGACTAGTCCTTGATGCTCCGGTTAAAATTGGGGATATAGTTATAAAGGATGTATGCGGCACTGGTGTGGACGTTGTGGTGACAAGAAATATCTCCAAAGAGTAAATCGAATCAGATAGTATAAAAGAAAAAGCAAGTGGCTCATCCACTTGCTTTTTTAGTCTGGAATTCCTTATACTTATTATCAAATATAGTTTAGGGAGCAACTAATGAAAAAACGTCTTTTAGGCCTTGATATCCTCAGAGATATCGGGGTTATATTTATCTTTTTTTATCATTTTTTTATAGAGTATGTTGTCAGCGGCCAGGGCACTGATGTGTCCATGCTGGATTACAATTATTTCTTTAATATTCTGGCTCGCCCAGCCAGCATATTCCTATTTTTAATATCGGGATATGCCCTTATGTATAACCATGAGGAGGACATGCCCTTATCCAAATATTATTTGAGACGATTCAAGGGTCTTTTCATTCCCTTTTACATTGCATACATATTTACCTTTATAGCCTGCTATATTGTAAACGGACAAATGCCAGGTGCTGGTGTGGCAAAGAGATTTTTCATCTTTACCCTGACTGGCACAGACGGTGTGGCCCAGATGGTTTACCCTACATTCTATCTGATTGGAGAATGGTTTATGTCCTGCATAGTGGTTTGCTATGTTCTCTTTCCACTTTTGGCATGGCTTCACAAGAGGTTTAGGATTCTCACTCTGATTCTTTTGATTGTTTGGTACCTTATTTTACTTTTGGTCCACAACCCATTCCCTTTTACCCAACTTATGAATCCGCTGCTGATTCTTGTTTATTTTTATGTAGGCATGGATTTGCAGACTAGTTTTGGGGACAGGGAATTTAAAAAATATGCCAGAATAATCGCTGGTATAATCTCAGTCCTTGTCTTTATATATTTCTGTTTGATAGGCTACGTGCCATCCTTGGCATTTTTAATACTGCCTCAGGAGCAGACGGAGCTTATATATTTTGCCTGGTCTATAGCCTTATTCATTGCCCTTAGGGACATTGATTTAAAGGAGGGCAAACCCCTGTATAAATTTGTCACCTATCTGTCAGGTATTAGCTGGTTCATCATCTTGATGCACCATAGGATTATGATTTTGTTCTATTCTCACATAGATGTATCTACATTTAGCCGCAGCCAAATTTGGCTACTTCTCTTAGCCTGTATTGTTATTACCCTGCTGGCATCAGAGTTGGTGAGAATGGTTTCAAATAAGACCAAAATACTTATTTTTGGCAAATAGTTATTAAGGAGAGCAAGATGGATATTACGAAACAGATAGCATCAGAACTTGCAGTAAAGATTTCTCAAGTTGATGCGGCAATTAAACTTTTAGATGAGGGCAACACTGTGCCTTTCATCTCCCGATATAGAAAGGAAGCCACCGGGGGTCTTAATGACGAGCAACTTAGAAACCTTTCAGATAGACTTACCTACCTCCGCAATCTGGAGGAGAAAAAGTCTACATGTCTGGCCTCAATTGAGGAGCAGGGCCTTCTCACAGAGGAATTAAAAAAGGCTATCATGGAGGCCACTACCCAGGTGGCAGTGGATGACCTTTACCGCCCTTATAGACCAAAGCGCCGCACCAGGGCCACTATCGCCAAGGAAAAAGGCTTGGAGCCTTTGGCAAACATTATCATTCTCCAGATGACTGACAAGTCTCTAGATCAGGAGGCGGCAGCATTTATCAATCCTGAAAAGGAAGTAAACACAGCAGAGGATGCCATAGCAGGTGCCTGCGATATTATTGCAGAATCAATTTCTGACGATGCAGACTACAGGACTTGGATCCGCGAGAAGACTTTTAAAAATGGCCGCATCATTTCCAAGGCAAAGGACGAAAAGGCAGAGTCTGTTTACGAGAATTATTATGATTATGACGAGGCGATTGCCAAGTTGCCAGGCCACAGAATTCTCGCCCTAAACCGCGGTGAAAAGGAAAAGATATTAAAGGTCAGCATAGAGGCTCCTGTGGAGGACATAATCAGATACTTAGAAAAAAAGATTATTAGTAGGGACAACCCAAATACTAGTCAGGCCCTGAGACTTACCATAGAGGATGCCTATACAAGACTTATTGCACCTTCTATCGAAAACGAAATCAGAGGTAACTTGACTGAGATGGCAGAGGATGGTGCCATCAAAGTTTTTGGCAAAAACTTGACCCAACTCCTGATGCAGCCTCCAATTGCAGGCAGAAATGTATTAGGATGGGACCCTGCCTTTAGGACAGGCTGCAAGATTGCAGTAGTTGACGCCACAGGAAAGGTCCTTGATACAACAGTGGTTTATCCTACCGCTCCTCAAAACAAGGTGGAGGAGACTAAAAAGATTATTAAGGCCATGATTAAAAAATACAATGTCAGCCTTATTTCTCTGGGAAATGGCACAGCCAGCCGAGAATCAGAGCAGATTATTGTAGATATGTTAAAGGAAATCCCAGAAAAGGTAGAGTATGTCATTGTAAACGAGGCTGGAGCCTCTGTTTATTCTGCATCAAAACTTGCCACTGAGGAGTTCCCTAACTTTGACGTGGGACAGCGCAGTGCCACCTCTATGGCCCGCCGTCTCCAGGACCCTTTGGCGGAACTTGTCAAAATTGACCCTAAGTCCGTAGGTGTGGGCCAGTACCAGCACGATATGAATCAAAAGAAATTGGACGAGACATTGGCAGGAGTGGTTGAGACCTGCGTTAATGCTGTTGGTGTAGACCTGAATACAGCATCGGCATCCCTCTTGGAATATGTTTCTGGTATCAACAAGACCTTGGCCAAAAATATTGTTGTTTACCGAGAGGAAAATGGCAGATTTAATTCTCGCGCCGAGTTGAAAAAGGTGCCAAAACTTGGACCAAAAGCTTTTGAGCAGTGCGCTGGATTTATGAGAATCATCGGAGGCAAAAACCCTCTTGATGCCACAGCAGTCCATCCGGAAAGTTATGATGCTGCAAAAACTTTCCTGGAAAAATTAGGCTATGACACCAAAGATATTGCTGCAGGCACCCTAAAGGATATCCATAAGTCTATCAATAATATCAAAGCCTTATCCACAGAGCTAGGCATAGGTGAGATGACTTTGGAGGATATTATTAAAGAATTGGAAAAGCCAGGCAGAGACCCTAGAGAGGATATGCCTCGTCCAATCCTAAAAAGCGATGTTTTAGAGATGAAGGATCTTAAACCAGGCATGAGATTAAAGGGCACAGTCAGAAATGTAATAGATTTTGGCGCCTTTATAGATATAGGAGTACATCAGGATGGCTTGGTACACATTTCCCAAATGACAGACAGGTACATCAAACACCCGCTGGAGGTAGTTTCTGTAGGTGATATTGTGGATGTAGAGGTCCTTTCTGTGGACGAGAAAAAGGGTAGAATAAGCCTCACAATGAAGATTAAGAAGTAAAAACCCCAATACTCTTGTAAACTTATACAATTTGCTCCCGGGGGCAATTGTATACTATACACAAAGATAATTCCCGAAAGGCCTTTTTCGTTGACATCATTAACAAGTAATACTATACTCATCACTAGTTGATAAAAAGCGTAGTTCAACGGCTTTTTAGGAGAAAGGGTTTAGGCACGAATCGTTAGGGGTTTCGATTCGTGTCTTCTTTTTTTGTGTGTATATTTATGTTAAAATATTTAAAAATAGGGAGATTTTTAAATGGACGAAAATATTACATTTAGCACCCAAATATCTGAACAGGATTTATATAATTTCAATATTCATCATGCTTACAGATCATCCCAGGGAATCGTATCTGTGATTGTATCCCTTCTTTTAATAGCGGTATGGGGGATGAGATATCAATCCCTCACTGGCTTTTACAGGCTCTTGTACCCACTTGTAGCTATACTCTTTTGTATGTATTTGCCTATGTCTCTCAAAATGAGGGCCAAGGCTCAGATGAGGCAGGAGGTCTTTATGCACCCCCTCAATTACACCCTAAAGGAAGAGGGGCTTGTGATTACTTCCCCTGCTGTGGAGGAGCCGGCAGATTTGCCATGGCAGTACATTTACAAAGTTTCCCTTTGGAATGGATATTTGCTGATTTACAGCAGCAGGATTAATGCATATATTATTCCTGTCTCTGATATAGAAGATAAAAAAGACCAGATTTTGGCCTTTATCAAATCACACGTAGAGGATTATAAATACACAATAAAATGATAGAAGTTTTTGAAACCAATTCAGCAGAAGAAACTGAAAAATTAGGTAAAAAGATTGCAGAAAATGCCAAGCCTGGTCAGGTGTATACCCTGATTGGAGACCTGGGGGTAGGCAAAACTGTTTTCACCCAGGGCTTTGCCACAGGCCTTGCCATTCCAGAAAGCATCTGCAGCCCTACCTTTACCATTGTCCAGGTTTACGACAGTGGTCGCCTTCCTTTCTATCACTTTGATGTCTACCGCATAGGTGATGTGGAGGAGATGGATGAGATAGGATACGAGGACTATGTTTACGGTGATGGTGTCTGCCTCATTGAATGGGCAAATCTTATTGAGGAAATTTTACCTGAAAATCACACCAGAGTTACCATAGAAAAGAATTTAGAAAAGGGATTTGATTACCGCAAGATTACGGTAGAACAGATATAAAATGCGCATATTAGGAATTGATGGCTCAGGGCTTGTTGCCTCTGTTGCCCTTGTAGAAGATGACAATTTAATAGGAGAATACACTACAGGTTACAAAAAGACCCATTCTCAAACCCTTCTTCCTATGTTGGATGAATTGGGCAAGATGATTGATCTTGACCTGTATTCCATAGATGCTATTGCAGTGGCGGCAGGACCTGGTTCCTTTACAGGTCTTCGCATAGCCAGCGCCACAGCAAAGGGCCTGGGATTTACCCTGGGCACCCCAATTGTTTCAGTGTCTACGGTAGATGCTTTGGCTTACAATATGTGGGGTAATCCAGGACTTATCTGTCCTATTATGGACGCCAGAAGAGGCCAGGTATACACAGGCCTTTACAAATTTGAAAATGACGGAGCATTTACAGTGGTCAAAGACCAGTGCGCAGTTTCCTTTGAGGAAATCGCAGCCGATATTAATAGTAGAGGGGAGATGGTTACCTTCCTGGGTGACGGAGTTCCTGTTTTTGGGGACAAGATTAAATCCTTTCTCACTGTGCCTTACAGACTTGCACCTGCCCATCTCAACAGACAGCACGCTTCATCAGTTGCCGCCTTGGGCTTGATTTATTACTTAAATGGCGACTGCCAGCCAGCCGCAGATCACAGACCGGAATACCTTAGGTTGTCCCAGGCTGAGCGAGAGCGGATGGAAAAAGAAAAGGAAGGCAGGGCTTAATGGCTTTTGAATTTAGATATGCTAGCCTAGAGGATATAGATGACATCCTTGCCATAGAAGTGGAGGCTATGTCCACCCCTTGGACATACTCTTCCTACAAAGAGGCCATAGATTCCGACCACGCTTTTATTGTTGTGGCCACAGAGGAAAATACCATAGCGGCTTTTGCAGTATTTTATCTGACTGTGCCTGAGGCCGAGTTGCCTGATATAGTGGTTGAAAGGGGCCACAGGGGTCAGGGCTTGGGCAGACTTCTTATGGATTATAGTTTATCTCAGTTAAAGTCCAAAGGAGTAGACACCTTATTTTTAGAGGTGAGAGAGTCCAATGTAGCCGCCCGCAGTCTATACACTAGGGTGGGCTTTGAAGAAATAGGAAAGCGCAAGTACTTTTACAGTGACCCTGTGGAGGATGCCATATGCATGCGCTTAGATATAGAGATTTGAAAGGATTATAGATGTTAGACGTATGCTTGTTGGGGACGGCAGGAATGATGCCCCTTCCCAATAGATGGCTTACAGCCTGTTTATTTAGATACAATGGCCAGGGTCTCTTGGTAGACTGTGGCGAGGGCACCCAGGTGGCTCTTAGGGAGGCGGGATTCTCACCCAATCCTATTTCAGTTATCTGTCTTACCCATTTTCATGCAGACCACTGCAGTGGTTTGCCAGGATTTTTGCTTTCCATGGGCAATTCGGACAGGACTGAGCCTATTACAATTATTGGTCCCAAGGGGGTGGAGGCCGTTGTTAGGTCTCTCAGGGTTATTGCCCCAGAGCTCCCTTTTGAAATTAACTTTCACGAGATTTCTGGCGCCGAGGAGGACATAGAAATCCTTGGATATCATATACATGCTTTCAGGGTAAACCATAATGTGATCTGCTATGGATACACTATAGACATTCCTAGAGCAGGCAGGTTTGATGTGGAGGCAGCCAAGTCCCTTGGCCTTCCTGTCAATATGTGGAATCCTCTTCAAAAGGGTAAGACCATAGATTTTGAGGGCAAGACATACACTCCAGACATGGTTATGGGTTCTGCCAGAAAGGGCATTAGGGTTACCTACTGCACAGACACTAGGCCTACCCAGTCTTTGGTGGATTCTGCTAGGGATGCCGACCTGCTCATCTGCGAGGGTATGTATGCAGAGGAAGACAAACTGGTAAAGGCAAAGCAAAATAAACATATGACCTTCTATGAGGCGGCTCAGGTTGCAAAGGATGCCCAGGTCAAAGAATTGTGGCTTACTCACTTTTCTCCATCCATGACGGGTCATAAGAGATACATGAAAAAAGTTTGTGAGATTTTTCCACAGTCCTATTTGGGAGAAGATGGCAAATTCGTAGAATTAGATTTTACGGAGGATTAGGATGAAAAAGGTACTGCGAATCGGAATAGCGGTAATATGTATGGTGGCACTTGTAGTGGGTTACTATGCCTATTTGTCACATAGAAACGACCAGGTAAACGCAGACGATAATGTGGAACTTTCAGAGGTTCAGGCCATATTATCAAAGGATTTTCAAAAGGATTATCCAGTTACCGCCAGATCCGTTGTAAAGTGGTACAACAGAATAATCAAGGCATATTATGACCAAGAGTACTCAGACGAGGAACTGGAGGCCATGGCTGACCAGGCCAGATGCCTGCTAGATGACGAGCTCCTTTCCTATAATCCAAAGGATGTATATTTGTCATCTCTTAAATTGGAAATTGCTGATTATAAAAATAGAAAAAGGACAATTGTATCAAGTTCTGTTAGTGACTCCAAAGAGGTTCAATACAAAACAGTAAAGGGTGATGAGTGCGCCTTTGTCCAGACCTACTACTTTGTCAGAGAGGGCTCTAGTTATACTAGGACATATGAGGAGTTCTGCCTGAGAAAGGATGAGAATGGAGATTGGAAAATACTTGCCTGGCAGTTGTCTAGTGAGGATTAATAAATGAGTTCTGAAGAAATTAAAATACTTGCTATTGAAAGTTCCTGCGACGAAACTGCCGCAGCAGTTGTGGTAAATGGCAGGGATCTTAGGAGCAATGTAATATCTACCCAGATTCCTCTCCACACTCTCTACGGAGGGGTGGTTCCAGAGATTGCTTCTAGAAAACACATAGAGAGAATCAACCAGGTTGTGGAGCAAGCCCTTGATGATGCAGACATGGGCCTGGAGGATATAGATGCAATAGCAGTTACTTATGGCCCTGGCTTGGTCGGGGCTTTACTTGTGGGCGTCGCTGAGGCAAAGGCTATTGCTTTTGCCGCAAACAAACCCCTCATTGGAGTTCACCACATAGAGGGACATATCAGCGCCAACTATATCGAGAATAAGGACTTAAAGCCACCATTTCTCTGCCTTGTTGTATCCGGCGGTCACACCCATTTGGTTAGGGTGGTAGATTATGGCCAGTATGAGATACTGGGCAGGACCAGAGATGATGCAGCAGGAGAGGCTTTTGACAAGGTGGCTAGAGCAATTGGTCTTGGCTACCCAGGGGGTCCAAAGATTGAAAAGGCAGCCAAGGAGGGCAATCCTGAGGCTATGGCCTTTACCCGCCCAAAGGTTTCTGATGGAATCTATGATTTCTCCTTTAGTGGACTCAAATCACAGGTCTTAAACTATATAAATATGGCCCAGATGAAGGGTGAGAAAGTTTCTCAAGCAGATGTGGCGGCATCCTTCCAGCAGACCGTTATTGACACCCTCTGCCTTCATGCTGAGATGGCTATAGACGAATTCAAAATGGACAAATTTGCCATAGCAGGTGGTGTGGCATCCAACCAGACACTTAGGGCAGCCATGGAGGACATGTGCAAGAGAAAGGGTGTAGAATTCTATCATCCATCACCTATACTTTGCACAGACAATGCAGCCATGATTGGCGCGGCTGCATATTACGAGTACATGGCAGGCCGCAGGGATGGATGGGACTTAAATGCAGTCCCAAATCTTAAATTAGGAGAACGCTAGAATAATATGAATAAATTTACAGCAATAGTTTTGGCAGCAGGATCAGGAAAAAGAATGGAAAATGAGACTCCTAAGCAGTACATGAATGTAGGGGGCAAACCCCTTATGGTTCATTGCTTGGAGACATTTCAGGCCAGCAAGGTTACAAATATTGTTCTGGTAGTGGCTCCTGGTGATGTTGAAAAATGCCAGAGGGAAATTATAGATAGATATCATATAAGCAAGTGCATCGCCATTGTTGAGGGTGGTGATGAAAGGTATGATTCTGTTTATGCTGGCCTCAAGGCTGTAAATGATGGCTATGTGCTGATCCATGATTGCGCAAGAGCCTTTGTTACTATAGATATAATCCATAGGTCTATGTCTGCAGTTGCTCTATATGAGTCCTGCGTTGTAGGTATGCCTACAAAGGATACCATAAAAATCACAGACGACCACAGAAAGGTATTAAACACACCTGCCAGAGATAGGGTGTGGGTAGTTCAGACCCCACAGTGCTTTGAGTACAATCTAATCAGATCGGCCTATGACAAGATCATGGCCAGCGGGGATAGGTCTATTACGGACGACGCCATGGTGGTGGAAGCGGTCACAGACCACGAGGTCCACATGATAGAGGGTTCCTATATGAATATCAAGGTTACCACCCCTGAGGACATAGCTTTTGGAGAGGCAATTTTGCGCTCCAAAAATAATGGCTAATCATGGTGAAAGTACACGCTTTGTCAGAGTTTTCTGAATAATTATTTTTTAGGAAAAACTTCCATTTTTATTGTTGACATCATCCCTTGTAGATGATATTATACTACTCGTGTCCGAGAGATACATGGAGAGGTATCGAAGTGGTCATAACGAGGCGGTCTTGAAAACCGTTTGTCCGCAAGGGCGCGTGGGTTCGAATCCCACCCTCTCCGTTGAAGCAATCACGCAAGTGGTTGCTTTTTTGCTATATATGTTAATTTTGGAGGGAATGTAATGCTGTACTTTTCATGTGATTATGCAGAAGGATGTCATCCTTCAGTTCTAAAGGCTCTTTCAGAGACCAACTTAGTTTCCACACCAGGCTATGGGGAGGACGATTTTTGTCGTAGCGCCAAAGAAAAAATTAAAAAGGTCATCGACTGTCCAAATGCCGATATCTACTTTTTGGTAGGCGGCACTCAGACTAACCAATTTGTTATTGATTCCATGCTTGGCAACTTTGATGGAGTTGTGGCAGCCGACACAGGTCATGTTGCAGCCCACGAGGCTGGAGCAATTGAATACAGTGGCCACAAGGTAATCACCATCCCAGGCCATGACGGCAAAATCCATGCTGAGGAATTAAAGTCATATCTTAGAGACTTTTATGCCGATGACAATCACGAGCACATGGTAAATCCTGGTATGGTATATATTTCATACCCTACAGAGTACGGCACTATATATAGTAAGAATGAATTAGAAACAATCAGAATGGTATGTCAGGAATACGACTTGCCTCTATTTATAGATGGAGCAAGACTAGGTTATGGTCTTGCCGCAGCAACTGACATGACCTATGCAGATATTGCAGCCCTTTCCGATGTCTTCTATATAGGAGGCACAAAGGTGGGAGCCATGTTTGGAGAGGCAGTAGTCTTTACAAAGGGCAACACACCAAAACATGTCATCACCCAAATTAAGCAGCACGGAGCCCTTCTTGCAAAGGGACGACTACTTGGAGTCCAGTTCGATGCCCTCTTTACAGATGACCTGTATATGAAGATAAGCCAAAACGCTATCGATACTGCAGCACGGATAAAGACTTATCTCAAGGAGAATGGATTCAAATTCTTCCTGGACTCACCTACCAACCAGATTTTTATAGTCATGTGCAATAAAGCCCTAGAATCCTTCTCAAAAGAAGTGGCTTACGGCTTCTGGGAAAAGTATGATGAGGACCACACAGTAATAAGAATTGCCACCGCCTGGTCCACTGAAAATCAGGCTGTAGATCAGCTCTTAAAAATTCTTGAAAAATATAAAAATAATTGTTGACAGAGACTGGCGGCGTTTGATATTATTATCTGGCTGTCGCGTGAGGAAAAAGCCTCACAAAATAGCAACAAAAAAATAGTAAAAACTGCTTGACAAAAAATTGTTGAGATGCTACTATTTTAAAGCTGACTCGCAAGAGCCTAGCCCTTGATTTTCCTAAGGAAATCGAGAAAAAATAAATAAAAAAGTTGTTGACAAAGACAGCCGGTCGTGATAGTATAAACGAGTTGCTGCTGAGAGCAACAACAAAGCGCAGATTGATAACTGAACAGTGAAACAAACCTTGAATTAATACAAGTTTTTAAAACATGTATCCTTGAAATTCATT
>JAIKWH010000008.1 GCA_024684955.1 Pseudobutyrivibrio sp. | reverse complement strand
CTTTGTCGCATTTCTTATTGAACGGAGAGATAAAGCAACTATCCCTAAAGGACCTGCAAGATAATAAAAACTTAGAGTGTCTGTGTCAGTCCCACATTTTTTTGAATTGTAAAACCAGTTAAAAGACAGTCACGGGATGCTCCCTTGGGGCAATAAGAAAAACTGGAATTTTCCGGCTGATTGTCAGAGAATATGGGGCCAAGGAATTTAGAGAGACATTTTAGGCTGTAGAGGGCAGTGGCCTGCGGGGCCTGGAGGGCTTGAATAGTCACGGTTTAATATATGACTTTACAAATGCTTTTTAAGGTGTTATATTAATCCTCGTGATTTTTGTATATTAGTATGTAACTTTAAGTAGGCATAAACTAATAAAAACACCTGTAGGGGGTGTTTGTTAGTTTGTACCTATTTTTTTTATGTAAAAAACAAACTATCAAGCCCCTAAAACTAACCTGCTTTGCAGGAATAATTTAAGGAGGTCTTGCTTTGAAAGACAAAATTTTTAGTGTTTTGCAGCGTATTGGACGAAGCTTCATGCTTCCAATCGCTATCCTTCCAGTAGCAGGTCTACTGTTAGGAATTGGTGGATCTTTCACCAACCCAACAATGTTGGACACATATCATTTAACAGGAGTTATGGGCCCTGGCACATGGCTAAACGCTCTTTTCCTTGTTATGAATGATGCTGGTAACATTGTATTTGGTAACTTGCCAATTATCTTTGCAATGGGTGTTGCAATCGGTATGGCAAACAAGGAGAAGGAGGTTGCAGCTCTTTCAGCAGCTATCGCTTTCTTCATTATGCATGCTTCTATCGGAGCTATGCTTGCTATCAACGGAACAGAAAATATGTTGGCAGGTACAACAGCCAGCGTATGTGGTATCAATTCCCTTCAGATGGGTGTTTTCGGTGGTATCATCGTAGGTCTTGGTGTTGCTGCACTGCACAACAAGTATTACAAGATTCAGTTGCCACAGGTACTTTCATTCTTTGGTGGTACACGTTTCGTTCCAATTATCTCTGGTCTTGTTTACACACTTGTAGGTATTGCAATGTACTTTATCTGGCCACCAATCCAGTCAGGTATCTATCACGTAGGTGATATAGTTCTTAACTCTGGCTACTTTGGTACTTGGGTATATGGTCTCATGGAGAGACTCCTTATCCCATTTGGTCTTCACCACGTATTCTACCTTCCATTCTGGCAGACAGCCGTTGGTGGAAAACTTGAAGTTGCTGGTCAGATGATCGAGGGTGCTCAGAATATCTTCTTTGCACAGCTTGCTGATCCTACAGTTGAACACTTTGCAGTTTCTGCTACAAGATTCATGTCTGGTAAGTTCCCACTCATGATCTTTGGTCTGCCTGGTGCTGCTCTTGCTATGTATAGAACAGCTCGCCCTGAAAAGAAAAAGGTTGTTGGAGGTCTTCTCCTTTCTGCAGCCCTTACTTCTATGCTTACAGGTATCACAGAGCCAATCGAGTTTACATTCCTTTTTGTTGCTCCAGCTCTTTACCTTATTCACTGTGCTTTCGCTGGTGCTGCTTACATGCTCATGCATATGTGCGGTGTTGGTGTTGGTATGACATTCTCAGGCGGTCTTATCGATTTAACACTTTTCGGTATCCTGCAGGGAAATGCAAAGACAAGTTGGATTTGGGTAGTAATCGTAGGTATTGGTTACTTCGTTGTTTATTACCTTCTTTTCACATTCCTTATCAAAAAGTTCAACCTTAAGACTCCAGGTCGCGAGGATGACGATGAGGAAACAAAACTTTACACAAAGGCTGATTACAAGGCTAAGCAGGCTGCTGCTGGCATGTCAGCAGAGGACCAGGTTTCTGACCAGATTATGAAGGGCCTGGGAGGAAAGAAGAACATCACATCTGTTGACTGCTGTGCAACAAGACTTAGATGTACAGTAGCAAATGGTGACCTTGTAAGCGAGAGTATGCTTAAGGCAACAGGCGCTTCTGGTGTTGTTCACAAGGGACAGGGTGTTCAGGTTATCTATGGACCCCACGTAACAGTTATCAAATCTAACCTTGAGGACTATCTTGAAAAGGCTCCAAATACAGAGTATAATGCAAACGCTGATTCTGCTCAGTCTGCAGAGGAAGAGACAGCAGCAGTTGACAAGTCTTCTAAAAAGGTTGTCAAGACTGTTACAATCTACAGCCCAGTAAACGGAAAGGCAGATGATATTTCTGCTACACCAGACCAGGCATTTGCCAGCGGTATGATGGGACAGGGTGCTGTAGTTATTCCTGAGGAGGGCGTTGTTTACGCTCCAGCAGATGGTACTATCGTATTTGTTTTTGAGACAAAGCATGCAATCGGATTTATGTCTGACGAAGGTGTCAGCATGCTCCTTCACATGGGTATCGACACTGTTAAACTTGCTGGACAGGGATTTGATGTTCTTGTTGCTGCAGGTCAAAAGGTTAAGAAGGGCGACGTTCTCATGAAAATGGACCTTGAGTACATCAAGGCAAACGCTCCTTCAATTGCATCACCAATCCTTTGCACAGACATGGATGAGGACAAGACAGACGTTCGTCTTATTACAGCAGGCGACATCAAGGCTGGAGATCCTCTTTACGAAGTAGATTTTCTTGAAGATTAATTAAGTTGATTCAATAATATGCACAAGATTAAAAAAGTATTAAACCACAATTCAGTCATTACAGTTGAGACTGACGAACTAAAAGAATACTTGATTTTAGGCAAGGGGGTAGGCTTCTCTATGAAGCCTACTCAGGAGCTGGAAATGAAGGATGAATACAGAATCTTCTCCCTGGCAGAGACAACTGACAGGGGTACGGTCAAGGAAATTGTTAAAAACGTTGACCCCCTCTTTCTGGAGATGGCAGAGGCCATTCTGGAAAATGCTGACAAGAATTTTGAGTCAGTAGATCATAACGTTTTATTCCCGTTGGCAGACCACCTGGCTTTTACAGTAAAAAGAGTCAAAAATCATGAGGAAATATTAAACCCCCTTCTCAATGATATTAAGATTCTTTTCTCAGTTGAATTTAAATCTGCAGAGATCATTAGACCCCTATTAAAAGAAAAGTTGGGTTTGTCCATCTCCGACGACGAAATCGGATATGTGGCACTACACATCCACTCAGCTATTTCTTCGGACAAACTGTCCCAGTCCTTGGAGACTGCTCAGGCTGTTCGACACTGTATCAATCAGATTGAAGAGATGACAGGGATGCCTATTTCATTGGAATCACTTTCATATAATCGAATGATGAACCACATCCGCTACATGGTGGCCAGGGTTCAGCATGATGAGCCGTTGAAAATTTCTATGAATGATTATGTGGAAAGTGAATACCCCAAATCCTTTGAGATTGCCAAAGATATCTGTGCTGAGTTAGGCAGAAGCCTCAAGAAAACCCTTAGTCAGGCTGAAATTGGTTATCTTGCATTGCATATAGAGAGAGTCAAGGCTGACGTATTAGCCTAAAATATATCCTCCACCTTTAAACCCCTGGTGGAGGATTTTTTTTGCAATTTTTTAGGTGGAAACTTTCCTTGCAAACGTGTAGTATTAAAAAAGATTAATTAAAAGATAGGAGAAGTGTTATGTATTTATTATCTGGCGAGTACTCATTTACCTCTGTCATTTTTGTG
Organism: Pseudobutyrivibrio sp.; assembly: GCA_024684955.1. GTDB lineage: Bacteria > Bacillota > Clostridia > Lachnospirales > Lachnospiraceae > Pseudobutyrivibrio. Next base: position 3,056 of record JAIKWH010000008.1, on the reverse strand, counting down.
CTTGTATTTTTAGCATTAATGGCTGTAGGTAGGTGGAAGGTTTTCACCAAAATGGGGGAGAAGGGATGGAAGGGTATCATCCCATTTTACAGTGGCTATCTCATGTACAAGAGGACATGGGACACCATATTCTTTTGGATGTATTTAGTTTTGAATGTGGTTGGCTCACTGCTCAGCAGGGTGGTAAGAATGGGCTTTATGCCCTTAGCAGTTGGTCAGATTGTGTCTTATCTCTCTAGCATGCTTGTTGTCTTAGGATTGATTGTAAATGTGGTTATGCTTCGCAATCTTGCAAGAGCCTTTGGCAAGGGCTGGGGCTTTACAATAGGTCTTGTCCTTTTAAATCCAATATTTATATTTATACTGGGTATGAGTGAATCCCAGTACACAGGCAATATCTATGATGAGATTAGAAAGAACAGAAAGACTGTAAACAAAAAATAATAATGGATAAAGTAACAATAAGGGCCAGTTCACTGAGGAACTGGCCCTTATTCTACAGAAATAAAATAAAGCCTTACAATTCACAATTTATTTTAATAAATTATATTTTTCTTTCACATTTTCATCATTATTTTTACAGATTTCCTTTGTATTATAATTACATCGCAAGACAAAAGCGATGAACCATTTTTTTCATAACATTATTCTCCCTTTTAAAGAAAGACGCACCGCTAGCGTCTTTCTTTTTGCTTACTTCAGAGCAGAAATAAAAATAAGAGCCAATAATTTGTCTAATTTATTAGTAAAAATTATTGGCTCTTATTTTTATTTGTGTGAGAACACACAGTCTGAAAATTTTTCACAAAAATTTTCAGACTTGCTCTGAAGTAAAAAGCAAAAAGCTTACTTTCCCCTATTACTTCCCTAAGTTCAGCAGTCTATTCATCTCGTAGTATCTCATAGAGACCTTGCTGCCGTCATATAGAGTGCGATTTTTTGCCCCCATTATGATTCCAATCTCTGTCTTTCCCCCCTGGTTTGCCACGCAGACCAGGCACTGGCCAGCCCTGTTGGCAGTGCCGGTTTTGCCAGCAAAGACTGCAGGGTTGTAGTAGATAGATGCAGGGTCTAGCAAGGAATTGGTATTTACAAGTGGTCTTGGGCCCACCATAGATGAAGGGGCAAGGACTGTGGATTGAGTCCCAAAGTATTGGTTAAAAATTGGGTGGCCAATGGCTGTTGCAGTAATTAGGTACAGACTATAGGCATTGGTGTACATATTTTTGTCAGGGTAGCCAGATGGGTTTGTAAAGTTGGTGTTTGTGCAACCAATCTGGGCGGCTCTGGTATTCATTAGGTTTGCAAAGGCTGGCACAGAGCCGGCTATTAGTTCTGCCAAAACATTGCAGGCCTGACAGTCAGAACTAACCATCACTGCGGTGAGGAGTTGGTCTACTGTCAGAACTTCCCCAACTTGAATCTTTGGATCCATATGGCTGGCATCCGATGGAAGAGAAGCCAGGGCAGTAGCAGATGCCACAACTGGGGTGTCAAGGGATATGGTCCCTGCCTCAATGGCCTCTACTACAAGGAGTACTGTCATTATTTTTGCAGTGGAGGCAGGCTCCACCTTGTCCAAAATCCCCTGGGCGTATATAGGCTGGCCGGTTTTCACATTCATCAAAAGGGCAGCCTTGGCATCAAAAGATGTCTGCTTTAGGGCAGTGGTGTTTTGCTGCATTGAAAGGGATGTGCCATGCATGTAATAGGTAGAGCCGGCAATATTAACCTGCCAATATCCATTGGTAGTTTGGCCTGTTACCTGGACTGGGATATTTGCTCTTACGGTGTTTATGCAGGTGGCTGGATTTGCATCAGTAAAAATCTCTGCACCATTTCCTGTGAGCAGGACCCCATTCGCTGGAGTGACAGCATAACTTGCAGCCCTTGCTTTAATTGTGGCAAGAGGGCTGGTAAGTAATAATACAGAAATAAGTCCTAGACATGTAATAGAAGTAAGTGATTTTATAAATTTGTTTTTCACGGCTTTCCCCTTCCTAATAATAATCTTCTTTTATATTCTAACAGAGAGTTAATAGCCTATTCAATTAAAAGCGGCTTGTCCTCTTTCTTCAATTTTATTTAACAATTGCAAAATATAATAAAAAAAGTAGTTGACAAAAGAAAATTGATTGCGTACAATCAAATCATCAAATGAGTTGCACGTAATTAAATTTAATACAATTTAAGTTATCAGGAGGAAATAAAATGGGATTTTATGATTTATCAGTAGAAAAGCCAGATGGAACAATGCAGTCTATGGCAGATTTCAAGGACAAGGTTGTCATGGTTGTTAACACAGCCACAGGATGTGGATTCACACCACAGTATGAGGATATTGAAAAAATCTATGAGACATATCACGAGAAAGGACTTGAGATTGTAGATGTTCCTTGCAACCAGTTCGCTGGTCAGACACCTGGCAACGACGAGGATATTCACGAGTTCTGTACTTTAAAATACAACACACAGTTCCCTCAGATGAAGAAGACAGATGTTAATGGCGAAACAGCTTGCGAACTTTTCAAATATCTCAAGAGCCAGAAGACATTTGAAGGATTTGGCAAGGGAGCAAAGGCCCTTGCAATGGCAGCAATGCTTAAGAAAATCGATAAAGATTACAAGAACAATTCTGAAATCAAGTGGAACTTTACAAAGTTTATTGTAGATAGAAGTGGAAACGTTGTTGCCCGCTTTGAGCCTACAGCAGATATGAAAACTGTCCAGGAGTGCGTTGCATCTCTCATTTAATAAATACTAATTCTCCCTTAGGGCCCTGTCGTCTTGTCAGGGCCCGCTTTTTATATATAACTCCCGCAGCTGAAAACCCATCAAGCTTTAGCTTGTGGGATGAAAGTTGATGGACTCAACTCAGCCTCTCCCAAGCGGGGCTGTTATTGCAATACAAACATTTGTTTGGTATAATTGATATATGAATAAAGGCATTAAATTTCGTATATATCCCAATAGAACACAAAGTTTAATAATTCAAAAGACCTTTGGTTGTAGTAGATTCATCTATAATCAAGGGCTTTCTTTGCGTATCAACGAAT
>JAIKWH010000040.1 GCA_024684955.1 Pseudobutyrivibrio sp. | reverse complement strand
TGGAGTTGCATACTGATCAAGTAACTTCTGAGCTGACTCAATATCAGCCTCAACTGCTGTCTTATCAGCTGCATCAATCTTGTCACCCACTTCATCAAGAGCCTTCTTTGTCTGGAATACAAAGCTCTCAAGATCATTTCTTGTATCAACAGCCTCTTTACGCTTCTTATCCTGTGCCTCGTACTCAGCTGCTTCCTTAACTGCCTTATCGATATCCTCATCAGACATGTTAGAACCAGCAGTAATTGTAATGTGTTGCTCCTTGCCTGTACCTAAATCCTTAGCAGATACGTTAACGATACCGTTTGCATCAATATCAAATGTAACCTCAATCTGTGGTACACCTCTCATTGCTGGTGGGATACCATCAAGTCTGAACTGTCCAAGTGATTTGTTATCCTTAGCGAACTGTCTCTCACCCTGTACAACGTTGATATCAACTGCTGTCTGGTTATCAGCTGCTGTAGAGAAAATCTGGCTCTTCTTTGTAGGAATAGTTGTGTTTCTCTCGATAAGTCTTGTGGCAATACCACCCATTGTTTCAATTGAAAGTGAAAGTGGTGTTACATCAAGAAGAAGGATATCGCCTGCGCCAGCATCACCAGCGAGCTTACCACCCTGGATAGATGCACCGATAGCTACGCACTCATCTGGATTTAATGTCTTGCTTGGCTCGTGACCTGTAAGAGCCTTTACCTTATCCTGAACTGCTGGGATTCTTGTAGAACCACCAACAAGAAGTACCTTAGAAAGCTCTGATGCGTTAAGACCTGCATCCTTAAGAGCCTGGTTAACAGGACCTGCTGTAGCCTCTACTAAATCATGTGTTAACTCATCAAACTTAGCACGTGTAAGGTTCATATCAAAGTGCTTTGGACCTTCTGCTGTAGCTGTGATGAATGGAAGGTTGATATTTGTAGTTGTTGCAGAAGAAAGCTCCTTCTTAGCCTTCTCAGCTGCTTCCTTAAGTCTCTGAAGAGCCATCTTATCAGATGAAAGATCTACGCCCTCAGCTGCCTTAAACTCAGCAAGCATCCAATCTGTAATCTTCTGATCAAAGTCGTCACCACCAAGTCTGTTGTTACCAGCTGTAGCAAGAACCTCGATAACACCATCACCGATTTCAATGATAGATACATCAAATGTACCACCACCTAAATCGTATACCATAATCTTCTGCTCCTGCTCGTTATCAAGACCATAAGCAAGTGCAGCTGCTGTAGGCTCGTTGATGATACGCTTTACATCAAGACCAGCAATCTTACCAGCATCCTTTGTAGCCTGACGCTGAGCATCGTTGAAGTAAGCAGGTACTGTGATAACTGCCTCTGAAACTGACTCACCAAGGTAGTTCTCAGCATCGCTCTTAAGCTTCTGAAGAATCATAGCTGAAATCTGCTGTGGGCTATATTTCTTGTCGTCAATGATACGACCATTGTCTGTACCCATATCTCTCTTGATAGAAGAGATTGTCTTCTCAGCGTTTGTTACAGCCTGACGCTTTGCAGGCTCACCAACAAGTCTCTCACCTGTCTTTGTAAATGCAACGATAGATGGTGTTGTTCTAGCACCCTCTGTATTTGCGATAACTGTAGGCTTTCCACCTTCCATAACAGCAACACAGCTGTTAGTTGTTCCTAAATCGATACCAATAATCTTTCCCATGATTTATATCCTCCTATAAAACTTTCATATTAGTCATGTTATCTATAAAGTAAATAATTTTAGTTAGCAACTTTAACCATTGAATGACGAACTACAGCATCATTAAACATGTAGCCCTTTTGGAATTCCTCTACAACGATATTCTCGCCAACTTCCTCATCCTCAACATGCATTACTGCGTTATGGAAATCTGGATTGAATTCCTGTCCAACTGCCTCGATTGGCTTAACTCCTGCTTCATCAAGTGTTGTAAGCAATTGCTTGTATATCATTAGCATTCCATCTGCAAATGGATCAGCTCCTTCTTCTACTGTAGCAAGTCCTCTTTCGAAGTTATCTACTACAGGGAGAATCTTTTCAATGATGTTTTTAGCGCCCATATTGAACATCTGAGATTTCTCTTGCTCTGTACGACGTCTGAAGTTTTCAAACTCAGCCATCTGACGAGTAACTCTATCTGTAAGCTGTTCAATCTGTTCGTCTCTCTTATCTTTTTTCTTTTCCTTTTTCTTTGAAGCCTTTTTAGCTTCTTTTGAATCAGCATTAGCCTCTTTGTTTTCTTCGACTGTAGCTTCTTCCTTCATCTCTTCAGCATTTTCCACAGCTTCTTTAACTGCTTCTTCTGTAGAGAACTCTTCTTTTTTCTCTGTATTCTCTGCCACTTATTTACATCTCCTTAACTAAGAATCTTTGCCTTCGTTTTTAAGTAATTTATCAAGCTGTCCTTTAAGGCTTTTTATATTATCAACAACATTCTCATAATCCATACGCTTTGGTCCAACTATACCGATGGTACCCTTTACTCCATCTCCAAGCTCGTATGTTGCTGTAACTATCGAGCAATCCTTCATAGTGGAAATAGGTGATTCATCACCTATGTAAACCTGAATTGCATTTTCATCAGCCCCAGCACTCTTATCAGAAAGAAGCTCCACAAGGGATTGCTTTTCCTCGAATGTATCTAAAAGCTCTGATGCTTTTTTTGAATCTGATAACTCAGGATACTTGAAAATATTAGTAGCACCTGATGTATATACCTGGAGATCATCATCTTCTGTGATAGTCTCTGCTACTGATTCAAGAACCTGTGAAATGATTTCATCATGGATACCAGCCTGTTCTTTGAGCTTTGTAATGAGTGCTAAGTTAATCTGGTCAATGGCAAGTCCGTTAAGATTTGTATTAAGCAGCATGTTTAGTTTTAGCATTGTCTCATTATCAAGAGGCTTATCCACATTTATAATTTTGTTTTTAACAATGTTGCCGTCCATAACAACAACTGATAAAACCTGTTTTTCATCAACAGCAGAAAGCTGAATGAACTTTAATCTGTTTGAAACAACTGATGGAGCTGTAACCATTGTAGCGTACTGAGTATTGGTAGCCAAAACCTTTGCCACGTTTTTAAGTAGGCTCTCCATTTTTTCAGTTTTCTCAATCATCCATTCCTGCATGTCTGAGACTTCTTTGTCCTTCTCAGCAATAAGATTATTTACATAGAAGCGATATCCCTTATCAGAAGGAATACGTCCTGCTGAGGTATGAGGCTGGACAATGTATCCTAAATCCTCAAGGTCTGACATCTCATTACGAATAGTGGCGGAACTAAGATTCAAATCCGTATATTTAGAAATCGTACGAGAGCCAACTGGTTCTCCTGTTTCTAAATAGTTCTTGATAATTGCATTTAAGATTTTTACTTTTCTCTCATCAAGTTCCGTATCTGCCATACATTCACCTCACTCGCAATTTTAGTGAAACCATTTAGTTTTTGTTTTGTTAGCACTCATCTAATTGGAGTGCTAATCATTTCTGATGTTAATTTACACCTAGGGTCCCCTTTTGTCAACACGCTTTAGAATTTTTTTATATTTAATTTACCTATTATTAATAAAGTAGTCTTTCATCATTAATAATTGTTATTTTTCCAATGCTTTGGTAATATAAATGCAGTATTTTTATGAGGTGAATTAATGGATCAAAGTAAAATTAGAAATTTTTGTATTGTAGCACATATCGATCACGGCAAATCAACTCTTGCCGATAGAATTATACAAATGACTGGCACTCTCACTGACCGAGAGATGCAGGCACAAGTTCTTGATAATATGGACCTTGAAAGAGAACGTGGTATCACCATTAAATCTCAGGCTGTTCGTATTATCTACAAAGCAGACGATGGACAGGAATATATTTTCAATCTCATTGACACACCAGGCCATGTTGACTTTAATTATGAAGTTTCTCGTTCACTTGCAGCTTGTGATGGTGCCATTCTTGTTGTCGATGCCGCACAGGGTATTGAGGCCCAGACTCTTGCAAATGTTTATCTTGCACTTGACCATGACCTTGACGTTATCCCTGTTATCAACAAAATCGACTTACCATCTGCTGACCCAGAGCGTGTAATCGAAGAAATCGAAGATATCATCGGTCTTGAGGCACAGGATGCTCCACAGATATCTGCAAAAACAGGTCTTAATATTCATGATGTACTTGAGGCTATTGTTAATCAGCTTCCTGCTCCAAAGGGTGACCCAAAGGCTCCTTTACAGGCACTTATCTTTGACTCTCTCTACGACCCATACAAGGGCGTTATCGTATTCTGCAGAGTAAAAGAAGGTACACTTAAGATTGGTGATTCTGTTCGTATGATGGCAACCGGCGCAGAATTTGATGTTGTAGAGGTTGGATACTTTGGCGCAGGTCAGTTCATTCCTTGCGATGAGCTTCCAGCAGGTATGGTTGGATACATGACAGCATCTATCAAAAATGTTAGAGATACTCGTGTTGGTGATACAATCACCCATGCTGATAAACCAGCAGCCGAGCCACTTCCTGGTTATAAAAAGGTTAATCCAATGGTTTACTGCGGTCTTTATCCAGCAGACGGTGCAAAATATCCAGATTTACGTGACGCCCTTGAGAAGCTTCAGCTTAACGATGCAGCTTTGCAGTTCGAGCCAGAGACATCTATCGCTCTTGGCTTTGGTTTCCGTTGCGGTTTCCTTGGACTTTTGCATTTAGAGATTATTCAGGAACGTCTTGAGCGAGAATATAATCTTGACCTTGTTACTACAGCACCAGGCGTAGTTTACAGAGTATACAAAACTGATGGCACAATGATTGAGCTTACTAACCCTAGCAATCTTCCAGATCCATCAGAAATCGAATACATGGAAGAGCCTATCGTAGAGGCTGAGATAATGGTTTCTTCTGATTATATTGGTGCCATCATGGATCTTTGTCAGGAGCGTCGTGGCCAGTATATCAGCATGGAATACATCGAAGAGACTCGTGCTCTTATTAAGTACACTCTTCCACTTAATGAAATCATTTACGATTTCTTTGATGCATTAAAGAGCCGCTCTCGTGGATATGCATCCTTCGATTATGAAATGAAGGGATATGCTAAATCAGATTTAGTTAAGCTTGATATCCTTATTAATAAAGAAGAAGTTGATGCATTATCATTTATCGTATTCTCCGGCACAGCTTATGAGCGCGGCCGTAAAATGTGTGAAAAGCTCAAAGAAGAGATTCCACGTCACTTGTTTGAGATTCCTATTCAGGCAGCTGTTGGTTCAAAGGTTATTGCTAGAGAAACCGTTAAGGCTATGCGTAAGGACGTACTTGCAAAGTGTTACGGTGGTGATATTTCACGTAAGAAAAAGCTTCTTGAAAAGCAAAAGGAAGGTAAAAAGAGAATGCGTCAGGTTGGCAATGTAGAGATTCCTCAGGAAGCCTTCATGAGCGTTCTTAAATTGGACGAGGATTAAAATGACTCCTATCGAACTGTATATTCATATACCATTTTGTGTTAAAAAATGTTTATATTGCGACTTCCTATCTGGAGTCTTTGATGAAAAAATGCAGCGGCGTTACGTCGCTGCTTTGTGCACTGAAATAAAATTTCAGGCCAAAAGGCATCCAGGCTGTATAGTCAGCACCATATATGTAGGCGGTGGTACCCCTTCATGGCTTTCCGAGGATTTAATGGATGCAATTATTACCACAGTAAAGCAATCCTTCAAATTAGATCCTTTGGCAGAGATTTCCGTGGAGTGTAATCCAGGTACTCTCTCCTCTGAAAAGCTAAATCTATACCGTTCTGTAGGCATTAATCGCCTAAGCATCGGGCTTCAATCTGCAAATGATGACGAGCTAAAGGAATTAGGTCGCATCCACGATTATAATCGATTTTTACACACATACGATTTAGTTCGCAAGGCTGGATTTGACAACGTTAACGTGGACATTATGACTGGTCTTCCACATCAAACAATAGCAAAGCTTGAAAAGACCTTAAATGCTGTTACCATGCTTAGACCAGAGCATATTTCCGCTTATTCTCTTATCATCGAAAAGGGCACTCCTTTCTATGACAAATATAAATTTGATGCAGTTAAGCAACAAGCAGGCATGCAGACAGAGGATTTACCTACAGACGAAGAGTCCTATAACCTTTATAAATTCACAATGCAATATCTTGAAAAGAAAGGTTATAAGCGCTACGAGATTTCAAACTACGCTAGAAATGGCAAAATCTGTCGTCACAACGTAGGCTACTGGGATCGAGTGCCATACCTTGGTCTAGGCCTTGGAGCTGCTTCTTTATTTGACAATGTTCGCACCAGCAACATTTCCGATATTTATAAATACTGCGAGATATCCGAAGCAATCTCATCTGGCAAAAATGTACCTTCTGAGCATTCCTGTGCTTATTATGATACAGAAGAAGTTCTTTCCAAGAAAGACGCCATGGAAGAATTTATGTTCCTAGGTCTTCGTAAAATAGACGGTGTAGCCCGTAGTGATTTCTACAATATGTTCGCCATCGATATCGAAGCAATTTATGGGCCAATCATTACTGCCCTTAGAAATCAGGGCTTTATGGATGCAAAGGAAGGCCGACTTTTCCTTACTGATATCGGAATAGACGTAAGCAATCAAGTTCTATCAAAATTTTTATTAGATAAATAGCAATTATATCTTGACAAAGTTAGGTTCATTATCTATTATATTTGAGTATGCGTTGAACTGTCCGTGTCCGGCTACAACGTATTTAATTTGAACATTTTATAATTTAACAAATTGGAGGTGTAGCAACACATGGCAAATATTAAATCTGCAAAGAAGCGTGTACTCGTTACAGCTGTTAAGACAGAAAGAAATAAGGCTATCAGATCTGAGGTTAAGACATACGTTAAGCGTGTTGAGGCTGCTGTAGAAGCTAAGGATAAGGCACTTGCTGAGTCTGAGCTTAAGGCTGCTATCAAGGTTATCGAGATGGCTGGTTCAAAGGGTGTTTATCATGACAACACTGTAAGCCGTAAGGTATCTCGTCTTACAAAGCTTGTTAACACACTTGCTTAATAATATTTAAAATACTTACTCCAAGGTCCCGTCAACCTTGGAGTTTTTTATTGTAAGCTTTGCTTATACCACCACTTATCGGAGATATTTTATGAAACAGAAAATATACTTTGCTCCTCTTGAGGGCGTTACAGATAGCATTTTCAGAAACACCTTTGAAAAATACTACGGAGGCGTGGACAAATACTTCACTCCTTTCCTATCTCCTAACTCCACTTACAAGTTCACTACAAGAGAGTTCAATCAGATTGATCCTGAAAAAAATAATATAGAAACCACTATCCCTCAGCTTTTAACAAATGATGCTGAGCATTTTTTGTGGGCTGCCTCAGAAATAGCAGCTCTAGGATATGGAGAAATCAATTTCAATCTTGGATGCCCATCAGGTACAGTTGTTACTAAGAAAAAGGGCTCCGGTCTGCTCTTCTACCCTGAGATGCTTGATAACATGCTTTATAAGGTATTTGAGGGCCTAGAATCAGCTTGTAGTAAAAAAGGTTGTACTGCTCCTAATATTTCCATTAAAACCCGTTTAGGCAAGCTAGAACCAGATGAATTCTACGAGATTCTAGACATATATAACAAATATCCTATATCAGAGTTAACTATACACCCTCGTATTCAAAAGGATTTTTACAGAGAGCCTCTAAAGCCAGTGTTTTTTGATTACGCAATCTCTCACTCTAAAGCACCACTTGTTTTCAATGGAGACATAGTTACTGTATCAGATATTAATAATACATTTGCCAAATACCCATCTATAGATGCAATCATGATAGGCCGCGGACTTCTAGCTAATCCAGGTCTTGTTTTGGCATACAAAAAAGGCCTAGAAGAAACTCCTCTAGACCTTAAAATCTTTAAATCATTTCATGATGATTTACTAATCCAATATACTGACCTTCTTTCCGGAGAAAAGCCTGTCCTTCATCGAATGAAGGAATTTATAGCATATTGGGAGAGAAATTTTCAAAATGATACTAAGACCATAAAGAAAATCCGCAAATCAAATTCAATCAATGAATACAAAAGTAATATATATGCCTTATTCAATTAATCAGCTATACCGTCACTTAATATTTTTAGAAGCATTGAGTCTTTCTGCTCTATCTCTCTTCCAGTCTTCACCGATGACATTATATGAGATTCTGAAGTCTTGCTTTCTTCCACTAATCTGCTCTAGCTGTTTCATGGCAATATATTTCTGTAGAAAAGCTGCATGCTTAGTAGATAAAATACATCCACTAAATATACCACCTGCATCATTTCTCTGATGTAATATTTTTCCAACTAACTTACAAACAAGCTTTTCTTCGCCGTTTTCACCTGGCTCTGTTAGATGTAATATAAATGGCACACCTTTTTTTACCATTCCTTCACCTAACTCAAAGAATCCAACGCCACAGTAAGATAAATCCTTAACTATAACATGGAAGGTATCCCCTTCCTGCTCTAGATTCATTACCTTATCAACATTGATTCTTACACCACGTCTACGGTTATACTTCTTTCCATATAACAGACTAGATGTGATCATATTAATATATCTGCCAGTAGATAGATTTATTCTGAAAACCTTCACAGCAACCCACTGAAAAACTTCTTCATTGGTAACCACAAAAAGCTCAAGAACAGACTCATGACCTTTAAAAGAAATCTCAAGAAGCTTCTTTTCCCACTGACTAACTATAGGCTCAAGAGGCAAAATCTCCTGACCATACTTCTCAGTCAATTCTTCATACTCTTCATCTGTTAGTTCTGCATACTCAAGTGGTAAATCTACCTTTTTACCTTTAAGTTTAGCAACAATAGATAAAGTGTAATCCTTTTTAATGTTTGATAATAATAAACCTTTACAAATCTTATTACTCATGCTCGTATTATAACAATAAAACCGCCTGAATTTCTATAAATGCAGGCGGTTAATATTATGAATCTTATAAAATTAACAGTTCTATTTCTCGTCAACCACTTGGAAAACAAGGAATTTTAAATAGTAGCTTTCATCAGCTGCCCAAAGAATTGGATGATCTGGCGCCTGAGTTCTAAACTCAACCTGACGCAGTCTCTTATGGGCCGCCTTTGCAGCTTGACCTATAACTTTAACGAAAAGCTCCTGTGTCATAAAGTGAGAACATGAGCATGTAGCAAGGTATCCGCCATCTTTTACCAGCTTCATTCCCTTCATGTTAATCTCACGATACCCCTTCATGGCATTTTTTGTAGCCTCTCTAGACTTTGTAAATGCAGGAGGGTCAAGAATTACCACATCATATCTCTCTCCCACTTCGTTTAGTTTTGGAAGTTCATCCAAAACATTGGCCTGTCTGAATTTAACTCTCTCATCCAGACCGTTAAGTTTGGCATTGTCAGTAGCCTGCTTTACAGCAAAATCAGAGATATCAAGGCCTGTAACCTCTGCTGCTCCAGCAATACCTGCATTTAATGCAAATGTACCCATATGGGTAAAACAATCTAAAACTCGCTTATCCTTACATAGTCGCTGTATAGCTAGACGATTGTACTTCTGATCCAGGAAAAATCCTGTCTTTTGACCATTTACAACATCCACCATATAGTGAACACCGTTCTCTACTATCTCAACATTAGTATCAAACTCTTCACCAATGAATCCCTTGTAAGGTGCCAGCCCTTCTTTTTTTCTGACAGCTGCATCGCTTCGCTCATATACGCCGCGAACAGTAAATCCATCAGCCAAAAGAAGCTCTTTTAAATATTCAACAATTTGAATCTTAAACTTATCAATACCAAGAGCCAGTGACTCAACCACAAGCACATCATCATATTTATCAATTACAAGACCTGGTAAAAAATCGGCCTCGCCAAAGATAACACGACAACAATTTAAATCAACTGGAAGCAATACGCTTTTTCGATATTCCCATGCGTTTTTCACTCGCATACGAATAAACTCATCATCGATTCGTTGCTCCTTGTCTCGGGTAAGCATGCGAACTCTAATCTTTGAATTGGTGTTAATAAAGCCACGTCCCATCATATAACCATCAAAATCATGGACTATAACAATATCACCATTTTCAAAAGAACCGGTTATGGTATCAATCTCGTTGTCAAAAATCCAAGCCCCACCAGCTTTAATTGTTCTACCTTCACCCTTTTTAAGTACAACAACTGCTTCTGCCATATGTGCTCCTATTATTTACGACCCTTAGTCTTGATTTCATTAACAATAAGCTCAACGAACTCATCAAACTTAACTGTTGTAGTTCCTTGCTCACCGTGAAGTCTGTATGAAACAGTGCCATCAGCCTCCTCATTCTTACCAAGAACTGCAAGATAAGGAACCTTTTGAATCTGAGCCTCACGCATCTTGTAACCAAGCTTCTCTGAACGTGTATCAAACTCAACTCTTACATCTGCATCGTTTAAAGCATCAACTAACTTCTGTGAGTATGCATTAAGTTCGTCATCATCATTCTTTACAGGAAGTACCTTAACCTGTGTTGGTGCAAGCCAAAGAGGAAGATTTCCCTTTGTCTCCTCAAGAATGTATGCCATAAATCTGTCAAGCGAACCAAGAATAGCTCTATGGATAACAACAGGTGTCTGCTTGTTGCTATCTGCGTCTGTGTAAGTAAGGTCAAACTTTGCAGGTAAGCAGAAGTCAAGCTGACATGTAGAAAGTGTAATCTCATTACCAATAGCTGGCTTAACATTAACATCCAACTTTGGTCCGTAGAATGCAGCCTCGCCAATCTCCTCTGTAAAGTCGATACCGATCTCTGTCAGTACCTCGCGCAGAGCATTTTCTGCTGTGTTCCACATCTCATCATCCTGGTGATATTTCTTTGTATCTGCAGGGTCACGAAGAGAAAGCACACATCTATATTCTGTAATACCAAAATCCTTGTATGTATCAAAGATAAGGTCGCATACACCCTTTACCTCAGCCTTGATTTGCTCCTGTGTACAGAATATATGTGAATCATTCTGGCAGAAGTGACGTCCTCTCTCGATACCCTTTAATGTACCTGATGACTCAAATCTGAAATCGTGAGCAATCTCTGCGATACGGATAGGGAGTTCCTTGTATGAGTGAGGTCTGTTAGCAAAAATTCTCATGTGGTGTGGGCAGTTCATTGGACGAAGAACAAAGTTTTCATCCTCAACCTCCATTGCTGGGAACATATTCTCCTTGTAGTGATCCCAGTGACCAGATGTCTGATACAACTGAACTGTACCAACGCAAGGTGTCATAACATGTAAGTAGCCAAGTTTGCGCTCCTTGTTGCGGATGTAGTTTTCCAACTCTGTCCAGATTGTATATCCATTAGGCAGGTACATTGGCAGTCCCTTACCAATCAAATCATCAGACATGAAAAGTTGCATATCCTTGCCGATTTTGCGGTGGTCACGCTCCTTTGCCTCCTCCAGCAAAGCCAGGTGCTCATCCAACTGCTCCTGTGTAGGGAAGCAAACACCATAAACACGGTTTAATACCTTGTTGCTAGCATCTCCCTTCCAATATGCACCAGAGTGCTTAACAAGTTTGAAGTAACGGCAAAGTTTTACATTGTCAACGTGAGGTCCACGGCAAAGGTCTGTGTAATCTCCCTGGTCGTAGCATGTGATAACCTTGTCATCATCCATATTTTCAATAAGGTCCATCTTGTATGGATCCCCAGCAAATTCCTTTAAAGCCTCTTCCTTTGTAACCTCGCGACGATAGATCTTTGCTCCAGTCTTGGCAACCTTTTTCATTTCCTTTTCGATCTTTGCAATGTCCTCGTCTGTAAGCATTACATCACCAAGGTCCATGTCATAGTAGAATCCCTCTTCTACAACTGGTCCAACCCAAAACTTTGCGTCTGGATAAAGGTGCTTTACAGCCTGTGCCATCATGTGGGCACATGAGTGATTGAGAGTGTTCAGTTCTAAATCTTCTTTAAAATTTACCATTTCTATTTCCTCCTAATTATTAACCCAGGTATTTAATATAATAAAAAAACACCCTAAAGATAAGGGATTAACCCATATCCTAAGGGTGCAAAAAACAAAATCACACGGTTCCACCTTAGTGTTTAACTCAATTTGTCTGTAACGGGACCAACCGGAGACGCTTATACCAAAAGGCTTCCGCGCTCAGCTCGAGAATGGTGTTCATATGCAATCCACCAGGCGATTTCCAGCTGCCTCGCCCTCTCTTAGGCTTCATTACATACTACTGTTTCTGTCTTCGCTTTGGGCATATTTTAGCACAATAATTCTACTTTCACAAGATAGATTTAGCCTCCATGGTCCCCTTGTCCATTATGATTTTAATCTGGCCCCTGTCCTTGGTGCACAGGTATGGTATGGCTGCCTCATCTAATCTACCTAGGGTCTCCTTGGCAGGATGGCCGTAAATGGAATGGTCCTCCACTGAAATTACACCCAGTTTAAATCCACCAGATTTTAAAAACTTTTCTGAGGAGGAAAATTTACTGCCATGGTGACTTACCTTTAATAGGTCTATGTCATGAAAACTCTTGGAATCTGCTATGGCCTCCTCCTGACTAATGCCTATATCTCCTCCGAAAAAGGCCCTTAATCTCTCATCTTCCTGCCAGGGGAATATCCCCTCATTTTTATATTCCATCACAAGGGATAGTGACAAGGAATTAAGGTCATCAGCAATCTCTTTTTCCCCAGGAAATACAGCCTCAAATCTAATATTTTTAGACCCGCATATATCTCCCCTTTTCATGTAGATAATTTTACACTTATTAGCCTCTGCCAGCCCATATATAATATCCAGGTTTTCATTTCTCAGGCCCTTAAATCTTTGGCTAATTACTATGTTGTCTATCTCAAATCCCATGTTTAGCATGTCAATTAATCCTGACACATGGTCTGTGTCTGGGTGGCTGATAAACCAGTAATCGATGGAGCTAATCCCCTTGTATTTAAAAAATGGCATCAGGGTGTACTTGCCCAAACTCTCATTTGAGGTGGACCCTCCGTCTATAAAATAATTGGTCCCATCTCCACCACTTATGAATATTCCATCCCCCTGTCCCACATCCAAAAAATCCACTTCAAAATCCAGCCTCTTTGGGACGAGAATCATAAATGACAAGCCTATTATAAGCAGGGTCTTGGTCATAAATAATTTATTAAAAGTAATTTTTATAGAAAGTCCTTTTAACAGGTCTTCTAAACCATAAATTATAAAACTAAGGAGGACATAATAAAGGACAATTGTAAAAACACTATGCCGACCTGTAATTATATTTGCCCCAGGAAATGAGTTGAAAAAATCAGCAATCAACTCAAAAAAATAAATGATGTAGTGGCAAAGCAATAAGAGAACATGTCCTATAGGAGGAAATATCATATATGCAATACCACCAATTAGGCCCAGTGCCAAAAGCAAAGGCATAAGGGGCAATATGATCAAATTTACAAATATGCTGACAGTGGGACTCTGATTAAAGATTTGACCCACCAGAGGCAACATGCCTACAGTGACAGATAGGGAGAATATTAGGGATGTAAATATATACTCTTTTATTCTTTCAAAGAGGTTTTTGTTATAGCCATAATCCAGCCCCCTTATTCTAATCTTGTCATGGCGTATATTGGTCAAGACCTGTCTCATCTGCCCAGAAAGAGGTCTAGCGTAAAAAACAATCACAAGAATTGCCCAAAAGGAAAACCTAAAACTAGCATTGTTAATGTAGGACATATTATCTATCAAAAGCAGGTCTGCCACTAGGGCCAGGCCAGTTAACATATCGTATTTATGTCCAGTGATTTGGGCCAGTATGTATATCAAAAACATACCTACAGCCCTCATGCTAGAAATGGACCCACCAGTAAAGATGCAATAAAAAATGGCAACAATGGATGACAGGGCACCACTTATGGCAAAACTCCTACCCTTCTTTCGCAAAAACCTATAAAAGCCCATGCAAACAAAGCCCACATGCAATCCTGACACTGCCAGAATATGGGCCACTCCTACCCTGTTAAACAAATCCTTTAATTGCCCATCTAACAGGGATTTTTTCCCTATAGTTACGCTGGACAAAAAGCCAGCTTCTTCACCTGGCAAATTCTTTTGGTATGCATCCATCATCCTATTTGACATGGCATACATAATATCTTTTTTTATAATTGGGGAAGCCTCAATAGATTCAATCTTTGGATTAAGAATTTTTCCTACTATTCCAAGAGAATTGTAGTAGGCTTTGGCGTCAAAGCCCCCTTCATTTCTAGGGCCCTGAAAATATTCTATATTTCCAGTCACTGAAACTCTGGCAAATAGGGGAATCTCATGAGAATCCATTGAAAAAATAAGGGAAGTGTTATTGGAACAAGAGAGATAATAGACAGACTTATCATTTTTGATTTCCTTGCTATATATCTGCCCCCTGACCCTAATCCTAGAGCCAGGTGGCCATATTTCATCTGTCTTTCCTAATAGGCCAAAATTAGTGCCTATATAGATGATTATTACAAAGAGCAAGGAAAACAAAGCAATTTTTCGTCTTCCTAGCAAATTATTCCTCCGTTTATTCCTCTTCTGACTCTTCTACATTTTCATCAGAAGCAGCCCCTGCATCAGTCTGATCTGGATCAGACTCTGCAAGGCTTTCGTCGCCTTCCGGCAACTCTATATCAACCTTTTTAGAATTTTGGTTGATGATAGTTTCGTTCCTTGCCAGTGGCTCAGACAAATCCACATCCAAGTTTGAAAGATGTGGCATCTCTCCATTGACAAGTATTTGTACCTGATTAATTGTATCCAGTTCTGTAAGGGAATTGACAATAGAATAAATGGTAGCATTTTCTGTAACATTTAAAACTGCTGTTTCAAAGCTGCTATCAAAATTTACAATACATACTCCATCGTCAGATACAGAAATAGAATTTATCTTGGTAGAATCTGGTATGGTCTTGAGCAAGTCCTCTGATACCGGGCCATCCATCAATTCATCCATTATAAGTTTCTCCGGAGACTGGGACCTGCTGTAATAGACCTGTCTTTTTTCAGCCACAACAGAGGCACCATCCGCGCTTGCAAAATACAAAGTAAGGGTAGTGGAGAATAGGGAATCGGTCTCCTGGCCAAAGTCATCCACAAACATGTTGGCAGTCATGGCTCCCACTATATCATCATTGGAGTTTTTTAAAGGCTCACCATTTAAATAAAAAGTGACAGAAGAAACCCCATCAATCATAGTAAGGGTCTTTACTATGGCCGCCCTGACCAAAATCTCTGTATACATGTCCATAGCGGCATAATCTCCCTCCAAATATATGGAGAGGTTATTTTCGTCAAAGACATATTCCTTTACCTGTACCCCGCTTGGAATAGAGGGAATATATTCCACATTGTCAGTGGAATTATGCATCTCCTCAATGGCTTCCTCCACCATTGCACTGGCATCTGCGTTTTTATATTCGTATTCTATTGGAATGATTCCTGTCTTTTCAGTATTTAGATAGTATATTTTATATTTTGAGGACTCCTGGTTGTGACCACAGGCCACCATGGAAAGTCCAAGAGCAAATACTAAAATCAAAGATAAAAATTTTTTCATTACTTGGCCCCCTTTTGTATGTAATTAAGTGGGACTCTCACGTCAAATACAGTTCCCTCGCCAAGAGTAGAATGTACCTTTATATCTCCGTTGTGCATGGCAATGGCGCTCTTTGTAATAGCCAGGCCAAGACCAGTACCACCGATTTCTCTGGAGTGGGACTTGTCAGCCCTGTAAAATCTCTCAAACACGTGAGGCAGGGCCTCCTCTGGTATGCCCAGGCCATTGTCCTCCACCTTTATATAGCAGAATTGGTGGTCAGAATTAAGAGTGATGTGAACCCATCCACCTGGATTATTGTACTTGATAGCATTCTCCACCAGATTGGTAATAACCAGTGAGAATTTAACCTCATCCACCTCGGCGATAACAGGTCTAAAGGACTCAAAGACTACATCAATATCAGACTTTTCTGCTATTGGCTGCAGTCTCTTTAATATATGCTCTGTCAATTCATTGATATTTACTGCGGTGATAGTCAGGCTGGCACCACTTTTATCCATCCTAACCAGGCTCAGCAAATCGTTTATAATCTGGGTCTCTCTGTCTATTTCATTGCCGATATCACCCATAAACTCCTTGTACATCTCAACAGGTACCTCATCTGCCCCATTGATGGAATCAGCCAATACTTTCATAGATGCCAGGGGAGTTTTAAGCTCGTGGGACACATTGGAAACGAATTCCTGTCTGGAATCATCAATTGCATGGAGTTTTTCCAGGACCTGATTAAACTTTTTGACCAGTTTTTCCAACTCGTTAAAGGATTTCTTTTCTGGAATAGTGAGAACACTCTCTCTGATAATACCATCCAAATCTTTGCTGACACTGGTAATGGCATGGGACCTTCTGGCAGAAAACACAATCGCTACCACAAAGGTAATAGAAAATACCACTGCCAACATAATGAGAGCAATAGCTAAAAAACTATCATAATTTGATGTAACGTAATCCAATGACTTGTTTATGACAAGAGAACCTACCACCTCACCATCTGATGATGTAAGGGGAATGGTAACAATTAGGCCCTGAGAAGACTGGTCATAATAATACTGACTCTGACCATGCATAGAATTGATTACATTGACCCAGATTGCAGTTTTACCCTCATCTACAGAAAAGGTATCCCTAACAATTTCCAGCGAAGAATTAACTATGAGAATACGGCCCCCATAACTTTCAGCAACACCTGTAAGCTCATGGTCCAACTTTTTATTGTCCTTGCCCTCCACATAACCAGATGTAACTATCTCGTTGGTGTATCTAAGGGCCTGGGCCATGATATTTGCTGCGTCAGTGTGAATGGTGACCTCTTTGTATGCATGCAAAGCAATGGGGGCACATACCAAAAATGGTATAAGACCCACCGCAAGTATAATAAATCCAATATTAAATCCAAGACTATGGATGAACGAAAATCTTTTCTTTTCCATTTAACTAATTACCGTAGTAATATCCAACTCCCCATTTAGTAAGTACATATTTAGGCTCTTTAGCATTAGGCTCGATCTTTTCTCTGAGACGTCTAACATGGACATCCACTGTTCTCTCATCTCCCGGGTAATCCTCACCCCATATGCGATGGAGCAAATCCTCTCTGGAGAATACCTTTTTAGGATTTGTAACAAGGAGGTGTAAGACCTCAAATTCCTTTAGTGTAAGATTGTATTCCACTCCTAAAATGGTAACCCTGCGATTGTTTACATCAAGTGTAATATCCCCGTCAGTAATGACAGAGGAATCCCTAGATGTAGCCTGAGGCTTTATAGTCATGGAAGTCCTGCGCATAATAGCCTTGATTCTGGCCTTGACCTCCAGGATATTGAAAGGCTTTGTAATGTAGTCATCCGCCCCATATTCCAGACCAAGGATCTTGTCCATGTCATCACCCTTGGCTGTAAGCATAACAATAGGAACATTAGAAAACTCTCTAATGTTTTGGCAAACCTGAAAACCATCCATCTTTGGCAACATGACATCCAAAAGAATCATGTCATATGCATTAGCAGTGGCCAAATCCAAGGCCTCCTGACCATCATATGCACAGTCCACCTCCATGCCATCCTGCTCTAAAGAAAATCTGATTCCCTTTACAATGAGTTTTTCATCGTCTACAACTAAAACCTTTTTAGCCATACTTACCCCTAATTTGTTTTGATTAATGAATTGATTTGATTGTATATCCCATCACCTATGCCAGAGACCTTTTTGATATCCTCGATATTTTCAAAGTCACCATTTTCCTCTCGATAGGTAATAATAAGATTTGCCTTTGACTCCCCAATACCAGGCAATTTACATAGCTCTGACAGACTGGCTGTATTGATATTTGTCAGCCCATCTGCTGTCCTGCTCTGGGTCAATTCTAATTCTTTGGCCTCCTGCCTCTCCACTTTTGTGTAAACATATATTTTTTGCCCGTCTGAGAGTAATTCAGCCAGATTAAGATCTGAATCATCTGCTGTTTGAAGCAAGCCTCCCGCCTCATCTATGGCCACAAAGACCCGTGAATCAAAAGGCAACTCATAGACCCCAGGCCTATTAACAGCCCCGGCCACTTGGACAAAAATAGTCTCTGAAACAGGCTCGGTTTCCTCTTTAGCTGTCTCATCCTTATTTGGATTATCGAAAGAATCGGCTTGATCATCCAAAGAATTATCAGCAGATTGAAAATATGATGTATTGCCGCAACCAGTCAAAAAAATAAGGCTGCAACAAACAAGAATAAATAGTTTTTTCATAAATACTCCTTAGGTAAAAGGAGTATGGATATTGTCTTGTTTATTGTAGCCAAATATTAAAATTATTACAAGGCTTTTACAAATTTAAGGCAAGTGTTACTTAAAAGTGTCAAAAACCCTTTCAATTTTTTCTTTAAATGTGTCTATATCAGCCTCATTAATTACAAGGGGAGGAAGTAGTCTAAGGACGTCTTTGCCTGCAGAAAGTGTAATCAAATTCTCCTCTAGCAAGGCCTTTGTCACAACCTCCTTTACAGGAATGGTAAGCACCAGCCCCTGCATCAGGCCCAGTCCCCTTCTTTCTGTAACAAAATCATATTTCTCCACCAGCCTATCCAATGTTTGCTCAAAATAAGGCACAATGTCATTTACATGATTTAATAAGTCATATTTTTCAAACATGTCAAAGACCTGAGAAACTGCTGCGGTGCATAAAGGGTTGCCTCCGTAGGTTGTACCGTGGTCTCCCGGCACCAAAGAGGTCTGTGCCACCTTGTCTGTCACAGCAAAAGCCCCCACAGGTACACCTGCACCTAATGCCTTTGCAGTGGTTAAAATGTCAGGTTTGATACCATATTGCTGGAAAGCAAACATGGTGCCGGTCCTACCCATGCCACATTGGACCTCATCCAATATGAGGAGAATGTCATCCTCCTGGCAAATAGCCTGAACCTTTTCTAGGAATTCCTTGTCAGCAGGATAAAGGCCTCCCTCTCCCTGCACAGTCTCCAAAATAATGGCACAGGTATTTTCATTGATAGATGCCAGAATTGAACCATAGTCATTAAAATATGCAAAATCAATTCCATCCATAAGAGGATAAAAAGGCTCCCTATAATGGTCTGTTCCTGTGATGGAAAGGGCGCCTACTGTCCTGCCATGGAAAGAATTCTCCATTGCAACAATCTCGTACTTGCCTGGTCCCTTTTTGTTATAAGCATATTTTTTGGCAGTCTTTATTGCCCCCTCAATAGCCTCAGCCCCAGAGTTTGTAAAAAACACCTTGTCCATACCTGAGGCATCACAGAGTTTCTTTGCCGCCTCAATCATAGGCTGGTTGTAATAGAGATTTGATGTGTGGGTCAGCCTCTTTAGTTGACTGATAAGGGCATTCTCGTAGTCCTCATTACCATAGCCAAAGGCCATTACCCCTATGCCTGAGCCAAAGTCCAGGTATTTATTGTCATCGCTGTCGTAGAGATACACCCCCTTGCCATAGTCAAAAACCACTGGAAAGCGGTTGTACACATGAAATAAATTCTTATCTGCTTCTTCAATTATCTGATTCTTATTCATTGTAATACCTCTTGTCATCACCAATAATTGCAGTACCAATACCCTTGTTAGTAAAGAACTCCAAAAGGAGACAGTGGGCAATCCTGCCGTCTAATATATGGACCCTAGATACTCCCTCTTCTATGGCCTCAATGCAGTTTGTAAGTTTAGGAAGCATGCCGCCGCCGATGTAGCCATCCCCAATCAGGGCTTTTGCCTCCTCCACTGTCATTTCAGAGATCAATGTACTTGGGTCATCCTTGTCTTTATATACTCCCTCAATATCTGTGAGAAAGGCCAGTTTTTCTGCCTCCATAGCCTTGGCGATGGCACAGGCAGCATCATCAGCATTTATATTGAATGTCTGGAAATTATCATCCATGCCAATAGGACAAACCACAGGGATAAAATCTTTTTCCAAGATATCGTTTAATATCTTTGGATTTACCTGGGTAATCTCCCCCACATATCCTATGTCTTTGCCCTCAGAATATTTTTTCTCCACCTTTAAAAGGCCGCCGTCCTTGCCGGAGATTCCAATGGCATTCACTCCCAGGGCCTGGACATTTTGTACTAAAGACTTGTTTACCTTATTTAAAACCATTTCCACAATTTCCATGGTAGGCTCGTCAGTTTTGCGGAATCCATTTACAAACTCAGGAGTCATGCCGGTTTTCTCCACCCACTTGCTGATTTCCTTGCCGCCCCCATGGACAATAATTGGCTTGAAACCAACCAGTTTTAAAAGGGTAACATCAGTGATTACCTGCTTTTTTAATTCCTCGTCCACCATGGCACTGCCACCATATTTTACTACCATGATTTTGCCAGAGAATCTCTGTATGTAAGGAAGTGCCTCCACCAGCACTGCTGCTTTATCTAATCCCTGCTGAATAAATGCGTCCATCTTTTCCTCCTAGTCTAACTCCTATAATCTGCGTTTATTTTTACGTAATCATAAGTAAGGTCGCAGCCCCATGCTGTGGCCTCATCACTTCCCTCGTTCATGTCTACATAAACAGTCACAGCCTCTGCCTCCATGATTTTCACCGCATAGTCCTCATCAAAATCCAAAGGCCTGCCATGGTCAAATACCTTGAGGCTGCCATTTTTACTCTTAAAAAATAGTTCCACATCCTCCTGGTCAAAATCTGCTCCGGAATATCCCATGGCACAAAGGAATCTGCCAAAATTTGCATCGCATCCAAATATGGCTGCTTTTGAGAGGTTAGATCCCACAATGGCTCTAGCCAGGGTCTTTGCATCAGCCTTTGAGCTGGCATTTACCACCTGGGCCTCAAATAGTTTGCTGGCTCCCTCTCCGTCGGCTGCCATCCTCTTGGCCAAGTTTACACACACATATGCCAGTGCCTCTTTAAAGGTCTCATAGTCCTGGCCCTCCTTGTCTATTACAGGATTATCAGCCAGAGAATTTGCCATGGTAATCAAGATGTCATTGGTGGAAGTGTCCCCATCTACAGTAATCATATTAAAGGAAAGTGCCACCACATCACTGACTGCCTTTTGCAGCATTTCCTTTGTGATACATAGGTCAGTGCATAAAAAGGCCAGCATTGTGCACATGTTTGGATGAATCATTCCTGACCCCTTGCTCATTCCCCCTAATGTAACTGTCTTGCCCCCTATTTCAAACTCCACAGCAATCTCTTTATTTACTGTGTCTGTTGTCATAATGGCCTTTGAAGCCTTTGTGCCTGCCTCTGTAGAATCAGAAAGTTTTGTGGCCATATCCTTTACACCGGACTCTAATTTTTCCACTGGTAGTTGCATGCCGATGACACCGGTAGAGGCCACTGCAACAGAATTAAAAGGAATGCCTAGGGCCTCCTCCACAGCCTTGGCTGTCTTTTCGCAGGCCTCAAAACCCTCTTTGCCTGTGCAGGCATTGGCTATTCCAGAATTAATGACAATAGCCTGCATTTTATCCTCTGACTTTACTATATTCATATCCCATTTGACACAGGCTGCCTTTACCACATTGCTAGTAAAGGTGCCGGCAGAAATGCAAGGCTCCTTGGAATAGACCATAGCCATATCAGTCCTGCCCTCATACTTTATTCCTGCAGCAGTATCTGCAGCCATAAATCCCTTTGCTGCTGTTATTCCGCCCTTTATCTCTTTCATACAATCTCCTTTAAAAAGCAATTATTTACGAATTAAACTTTACTATGTTTTCTACATTTAAAACAAAATCGTAGGTGTTGTAGTCCTTTCTCTCGTTCCAGCACTCCTCATGCCAAAAGGCATTGCCGATTTCATTTCCCTTGAAAGCCACCAGTTGAATCTTATTAATCCCCTCTTTGTTAAGGCGTATCATAGCCTCTGTCACCATGGCCTTGCCGATTCCCTGCTTTCTGTACTCCTCCTTGACGCACACATGATAAAAACTGCCATGTCTGCCGTCATTTCCAACCAAAATGCTGCCAACAATCAAGCCCTCACATACAGCCACAATGGACAGTCCCGGGTTCCTTTGCAGGAATTTTTTAATCCCCTCTCGAGAATCATCCAGGGTCCTCATGGCAAAACCATGAATACTTTCCCAGAGGCTATATACTTCTTCATAATCATCTATAGTAAGTGTTCTAATCTCGTATTTCATAACAATACCTCTTATGTGCAAGTCAAATAACTAAGGGAACATTGGTGCAAAATCCAGTCCCATCTTTTCATCAAGTCCAAAGAGAATATTCATATTTTGAACAGCCTGCCCTGCAGCCCCTTTTACCAAATTATCAAGGGCAGCCATCATAACAACCCTGCCAGTTCTCTCATCAATAACAAAACTGATATCTACGAAATTGCTACCCTCCACCCACTTGGTCTCAGGGCAGGTGCCGTAGTCCAAAAGTCTAATAAAGAATTCCTTTCCATAAGCCTTTTCATAGGCAGCCATAAGTGTCTCCTTAGTTGGCAACTTGCCATCAATCTCATTTAAAGATGCATAGGCGGTCACCAGGATTCCCCTGTTCATAGGCACTAAATGAGGAGTAAAGTTGATCATTATCTCCTGGCCACAGGCGTATCCTAACTGCTCCTCTATCTCAGGTGTGTGTCTGTGGTTTGTCACCCCGTAGGCCTTTATATTTTCATTTACCTCGCAGTACAAATTAGGAAGTTTTGCCCCTCTGCCTGCCCCGCTAGTACCACTTTTTGCATCGATAATAAGGGTGAAGGGATCAATTAATCCCTCCTTGACCAATGGATAGGCGCTGAGTATAGAGCAGGTGGTATAACATCCTGGGTTTGCCACCAGTCTCTTTCCTGCTATTTTGTCCCTATTGATTTCACATAGGCCATATACAGCCTCATCAATAAACTCAGGGCTCAAATGCTTGATCTTGTACCACTGCTCGTAGGTGCTTACATCCTTTAATCTAAAGTCTGCAGACAAATCAATGATTTTACAATTAGAAAGAATTTCCTCTGTGATTACCCCTGCCAGATATCCCTGAGGTGTGGCTGTAAATATTACATCCACCTGCTTGGACAATTCTAATATATTGTCATCCAAGCACTTGTCCTCCACCAGGGTAAACATATTTCTATATATAGAAGCAAACTTTTCATCCACATAGGATTTGCTGCCATACCATACTATCTCAGCCTCTGGGTGAGAATATAAAAGTCTAACGATTTCTGCCCCTGCATATCCTGTTGCTCCAATAATTCCTACCTTTACCATTTTTACCTCCATCTTGTTATTCACTAACAAGAATTTGCCTTTTTGATTATTTACAAACATTGTAGTCTTTTACTTTCGCGATGTAAAGTGAAAAACCATTCTTTTATGAATTATTTTTGCATAAATATACATTAGGCAATTGACTATTTCAAGTAAAAATTCACTAAATTTATTTTTATTCTTAAATCATGCATATTTTACCCTTGCCAAATGCACTTTATTGATGTAAAGTATTTTCAGACTAGTTCAAAACAATTGTTATTACTATTAAAAAATAATGAGGTGAAAATTATGGCTAAGGAAAAAGTTGTATTAGCGTACTCAGGTGGTCTTGATACTACCGCTATCATTCCATGGTTAAAGGAAAATTATGGTTACGAAGTAATCTGTTGCTGTATCGATTGCGGACAGGGAGAAGAATTAGATGGACTCTCTGAGAGAGCAAAAGCTTCTGGTGCTTCCAAATTATATATAGAAGATATTGTTGACGACTTTGCAGAAAACTACATCGTCCCATGTGTACAGGCTGGTGCAGTTTACGAAAACAAATATCTCCTTGGAACAGCCATGGCCCGTCCAGGCATTGCAAAAAAACTGGTAGAAATTGCTAGAAAAGAAGGGGCCGTTGCCATTTGCCACGGTGCTACCGGAAAAGGAAACGACCAGATTAGATTTGAGCTTGGCATCAAAGCCCTGGCACCAGATATTAAGGTAATTGCTCCATGGCGCAACGACAAGTGGAAACTGGAGTCACGCCAGGATGAAATTGATTACTGCAAGGCTCACGGCATTAATCTTCCATTCTCCACAGATCAATCCTACAGCCGCGACCGTAACCTGTGGCACATTAGCCATGAGGGCTTGGAGCTGGAGGACCCATCCCAGGAGCCAAACTATGACCACCTTTTAATGCTCACTACCCCACCACAAAAGGCACCAGATACTCCAGAGTATGTGACCATGACCTTTGAAAAGGGTGTGCCAACCTCAGTCAATGGCAAAAAAATGAAGGTCAGCGACATTATCAAGACCCTCAATGAACTAGGTGGAAAACATGGAATTGGAATTATTGATATTGTAGAAAACCGTGTTGTTGGAATGAAATCTCGTGGCGTATACGAGACTCCAGGCGGAACTATCCTCTATGAGGCCCACGCTCAACTTGAAGAGCTTTGCCTCGACCGCGCGACTATGGAGGTTAAGAAGTCTTTAGGAGAAAAACTGGCCCAAGTTTGCTACGAGGGCAAATGGTTCACACCTCTTTGTGATGCCATCATTGCCTTTGTAAAATCCACCCAGGAATATGTTACAGGAGAAGTAAAGTTCAAACTCTACAAGGGCAACATTATAAAGGCCGGCTCTACATCTCCATACTCTCTCTACTCAGAGAGCCTGGCTTCCTTTACAACTGGTGACCTTTACGATCACCATGATGCAGAGGGATTTATCACCCTCTGGGGATTGCCACTAAAGGTACGTGCAATGAAATTGCAGGAGAATCAACTCAAGAAATAAATAAAAAAACTCCCGGATAAGTAATCTAATCCGGGAGTATTTTATTTCTCATCTGCTTCAAGTGCAGCATCAATTAGGTTTACCAACTCCATGGCAGAGCGGAAATTTGCTTTCTCATCCCTGTCAGCCCAGGTAACCTGACCTTGCCAGGTCTTGTTTTCTGTCTTGTTAACGTGTACTACGAAAGTAGCCTCTTTATTTTCACCCATAAAATCCTCCCTTGCAGTCAGACATCTGATGAATTAAATATACCACTCTTTTTTCAAAACAGCCACAAATTTAACATTTTATTCAGCCCTCAGGGCGTCAATTGGATTCAGATTTGCTGCCTGATGGCTAGGTAGGATACCAAATACAATTCCTATCACCATGGAAAAGACTACTGCAATAATTGCTGCAGGCCATGAAATAGCCACAGGTGTGCCACTGATTATAGAAATGATCTGGGCCAGTCCTATACCTGAGACCACTCCAAAAAGACCGCCTAAGGAGGTAAGAACAGCAGCCTCAGTCAAAAACTGAATCATTATCTTGCCCTTTCTGGCTCCAATGGCTTTTTTTAAACCGATTTCTGCAGTACGCTCCGTAACTGATACCAGCATAATATTCATAACACCAATACCACCAACCAGGAGTGATATTGCCGCAATCCATAGGAGCATAGAGTTGGTAGAACTAGAAAGTTGTTGCAACTGTTTTGCCTGCTCCAACAGATCCTTTGACTGGTATTTGATAGTGTCATCTGTAGGGCTAATATATGAGTTTAATATATCAGCAGTGCCCTTTCCTGCCAGTGTCATGTCATCTGTGCTGTTGGCCTTTACAATAACATTTTCTGGCTCGTCATATTTGTATGAGATAGGCCAATCAGACAGGGGCATATAGATGGTACCTGACTCGTCCTGCTTGTATGTATCATAGTCCTGCATGGTATTGATAACCGGCTCAAAGGTGGACCTGGCTGTCACAATACCTATTACCAGATATGAGTCACCACCTATCTCTATGATTTCTCCCAGGGGATCCTCATTCCCAAACAGGTCCTTTACAATATGGACATCCACCAGGCAAAGTTTTTTAAAGTTTTTGCACTCATCCTCTGTAAAGATTCTGCCCTCCTTTACAGTGAGATTGGCTGTGGAAAAATAATCTGGCTCCACACCTTTGACGTAACCACCAGACATGGTAGTGTTTTTGTAATATACGCCATCATAGACTTGCCTCATTGTGTATTTGCTGGCAGCCTTTACCTGGGGCAAGTCCCTTATATCTTCCATCTCTTTATCAGTGATTTGGCCAATGCCATAAGGCACATCATTGTAGGCCAATTCATATGGCCAATCGTTTTGATAAAGTTGTATATCCACTGTGTTGGAACCAGACCCAATCAGGTTTTGCTTTATCTGCTGGTTGGTACCTTCTATAGCCGAAACTATGGCTATGATAGATGCAATACCTATGATTATTCCCAGCATAGTCAGGAAGGAACGCAGCTTGTGGGTCCAAATTCCTCTAAATGCTAATCGCAAATTTTCTAACATGAAATTCTCCTTTAATAGGTCAATGACTCAACCTCTTTACACTCAATTCCCTCTATTGCACCATTGCCGTAAGGGAAAGCCAGGTAATCGTTGATGGATACCCCATCCTTTACCTCGATCATGGAGCCCCAAAGGGTCTTGCCAGCAGAAAAGTAAACTTTTTCCAGTTTGTTCTTATCATTCTTTCTCATGACATATGTGCCTGAACTATCCTCCCTGACAAACTGAGATGGTATGTATAAACTAGAGGAAGCCTGACCGCTAGGATTGATGGTAACATCCACAGTAGACCCAATCTCTATGCCTGAGGATTTATCAAAACTAGCCTTGAATTCATAGCTGGATGAATTGCTGTTGCCACCTCCGTAGTAGTTGCCATCATCTGATGGAGAATCGCTGACAGAAACTATGGTAGCCTGGGCGGAAAGTCCTGTCTCCCAGGACATAATATCCACCACATCTCCCACATTGATAGAGTCCAGATAAAACTCTCCAATCAAGGCTGATATGTAATACTCATCTGTAGCAGTGACAATAAAAAATGGCTTTGTAGAATTATAATTGTCTGGGCTTTGCAAATTGGTAATGGTACCAGAAACAGTTGCTTTAATATTGCCAGAGGTATCTGTGTTTTCCATTTCCTCTAATTTGCTTTGGCCAATTCTCACAGCCAATTCCTTTCTCTTTAGTTCGGACTTGGCGTCCTCTATCTGCTCAGCCAATTCCTTTGCAGTAGGACCTGTTGGTGGTTTCTTCTCCTTTTC